>JAYRNS010000449.1:0-4614 GCA_041912075.1 Anaerolineae bacterium | reverse complement strand
CCTGGCGAATATAGGCCCGGCTCAGCCGTTCCAGCTCACCCGGCGACATCTCCTTGGGGTTGCAGATGATACCCCCTTTACCACCACCCAAGGGGATGTCGACCACGGCGGTTTTCCAGGTCATCCACGCGGCCAGGGCGCGTACCGTATCGATCGTCTCATCGGGGTGGAAGCGGATACCGCCCTTCGTGGGGCCACGCGCGTCGTTGTACTGCACGCGGAAGCCGTGAAAGATCTTGGTGCTGCCGTCGTCCATCTTGACAGGGAGGGTGACGTGCAGCTCTCGGATCGGCCAACGCAGCAGCTCGTGCACTGCCGGATCGAGCTGCAAGAGCTCTGCTGCCTCGTCGAGCTGTCGTTGCGCAATCTCGAACGGATTGAGCTTCGTTTCAGCCACAGTCGTCGATGCCATACCATTCTCCTCTTTGAAAATGTTGGCCCGCCTCACTGCGGGCGCACAAACAATAAAAAGGCACCCTGCACAGCAGGGTGCTGTCGAGTCATCTGTATTGCATTCGAGCGGTCGCGGTCATCGCAAACATCATGGGCACTGGCTCCGTTGACAGGCCGCCGCTGGCAGATGCCAAAAGACACTGCTTCGGCATGTGCCGCCATTCTACCACAGTTGGTGAAGGTGTCCAATGATATAAATCATGGGATTGACACCTGCCAAAAATCCAAAATAGTGGTTGTCCTTGCACATCCCACCAATCCAAAATCTAGAATCGAAGCCCCGCCCGCTGGTCGAACCCTTGCCAGGCCCGTGCAAAATAGAACGGCGGCTTGTGCCGCACGGCTGTGGCATGCACCGCCGCTGCCCATTCGTCCGTCGCCATTCCTGCCTCCTCGAAGCAGCGGCGTGACAGCGCCGCCCGTTCTTCGGCGTCGGCGGATTGGGTCGCGGCATCGCGAAACTGCAGTTCCAGCCGGTCACGGGCAGCCTGATAAACCGGCAGGCGCGAGCCGTAGTCGCGCAGCGTCGCGCGGTGCAGTGTCTCGTGCCGCCACCACAGGGTGGTCTCGTCAAAAGTGCCCGTCGGTGGTGGGCCCACCGGCGGCAGTCCGGTGTCCAGCCAGACCGGTTTGAAAATACTGGTGCACGGCGCCGACGTTCCGGTCACCCAATGGGTATGACCCTTGGCTGCCAGGTGTGACACCATCGACCCCACCGATTGATTGATGCGCACGGGGCCGAAGCCGGCGTGCATACACACATCGGACCCAAACAACGCGCCACCCGGCGACCAATTCTCTTCTTCGTCCCTGGCGTGGTGGCGCAGAAAATCCATCGCGTCGGCCACGGTCAGACGGCCCTGCCGGCGGGTCAGCAGCTGCGTCGTGCACGACTGGCGGGCCACGGCGTCGCTGAAACGGGTGTAGACAAAGCTGGCACTGGGCGCCAGCGAGAAATTGGTATAGGTGTGTGCGAAATCGAACTCACTACGTCCATCGTACCAGCCACGCGCCCGGGCAAAACCGACCAGGTCGCTCGAGGCGAGGTCCCACGCCGTGCCGATGGTCAGTGCGTTGGAGATGCTGCGGTAGCCGCTGACACGCTGGGCGGCCCACTGACGACCGGCCGTTTCGAGCACCCAGGCCTCGTGCGGATCGGCAAGGATAAAACTGTTGTGGTAATAGAGCTTGCTCTGGTACCCGCAGTTACCCCCTTGCCCGTACTGCTCGAGCAGTTGGGTCATCGTATCGAGCGCGGCGTGTGCCGTATCCGCCCGCTCCAACGCCAGGCGGATCATGTCCATGCCGATGAGCCCGGGTCCTCGTTCGTAAGGCACCCTGGTGAATACCGCCTCGTTGCCGATGACGACGCCGTGTTCGTTGGCGCCCATCTCCGCGCCCCAGATCCAAAATGGTTTGGCCAGCAGCACGGTGTAGGTTTCAGACACCTGCGGGATTTCGATGTAGGTCAGCCGGACGGTGCTGCCAGACGGGTGCTGCGTGCGCGGCAGCACGCATAGCTCGTGCGCCTCGTTCGGTTCGCGGTCGCTGTTTTTGCCAAAAATCACCGAGCCGTCAGCGGTGGCACTGCCGAGCGCGACAAAGGTGTCACACATGGGGCTCCCTTTCAAGCATACAGGATTTCTTCCACCGTGCGGCGCATCACCGGCGCATCGACGTCGATCCCGGTCCAGTACTTGATGGCAATGACACCCTGGTTGACGAGCATCCCCAACCCATCTAGCACCAGACAGCCGCGCGCGGCGGCTGCGCGCATGAGATGGGTCTGCGGCGGGTTGGGGATGACGTCGGCCACCACCATGCCGGGTGTGAGCGAATCCAGGCGGAGGTCCAGCCGCTCGTCGACGTTGGGGTAGAGCCCAATCGACGTCGTGTTGATCACCATGTCGGTGCCCGGCGGTACGGCAACCGTGCCATCCCACAGCCGCAGCTCGGCCCGTGCACCGGTTTTTTCGTTCAGCAGATCGACCACGGTCTGCCCCCGGTCGCGGCTGCGGTTGACCACGGTGATCGATGCGGCACCGGCCAATGCCAGCTCCACACCCACCGCACGTGCCGCGCCACCCGCTCCAAACAACACCACCGATTTCCCGGCCGGGTCGATCACCTCGGACACAGCCTGCAAAAACCCTTTGCCATCGGTGTTTTCACCGATGTAGCGCTCGCCCCGCCTGACGACGGTGTTGACCGCACCGATGATCGCGGCCGACTGGCCCAGCCCGTCGAGGTAGTCGATGACCGCGACCTTGTGCGGGATCGAACAGTTGAACCCGGCCCAGCCCATAGCCCGCGCCCCACGTACGGCATCACCCAGGTGCGCCGGCGCCACCTCGCAGTTGATGTAGCGCCAGTCGAGTCCGTGATGACGGTAGGCCGCTTCGATCATCGCCACGGTCGGATTCTCAGCCGCCGGCATGGCAAACGAACCGGTGAGGGTACTCAGAAAATTCCGTGTCATACAATGTTGCTCCCAAATCGGCATGCTGAACGCGCTGGGGTAGCGGTTGTCAACCTTGCACAGTTTAACACACCGCCACTGCCCGTGCAAAGTCGTATTTCCCGTATGCGGCATTTGACACGGACGCAAAGTGGTGCTATCCTGTTCATGGGAGCGCTCCCATGAACGATTGCCGTTTCGCACCATCGTGATGGTGGCTGTGAGGGAGGTGGCCTGGTGCACACCCTGGAACAAATTGCCGAGCTGGCCGGTGTTTCGCGTTCCACCGTTTCGCGTGTCGTCAACAACCAGCCCAATGTCGACGAGGCCACACGCGCGCGGGTCTGGCAGGTGATTCGCGAGCATGACTTTCACCCCAATTCGGCGGCGCGGGCATTGGCCAGCCGCCGCAGCCAGATCATCGGTTTGATCATTCCGCAGGCATTGAGTGCTGTTTTTGCCGATCCCTATTTCCCCACGCTGATTCAAGGTATTTCGGCCGCGTGCGATGCGCGCGGGTATTACCTGATGCTTTCGTTCGTGACGCAGGGGGCGGGTGATGCGTTTCGGCGCATCATCCGCGGTGGCCACCTGGCCGGCCTGGTCGTTGCCTCCGCCCTCGTCGAAGATGAGTTCGTGGCGCGGCTGGATGCAGTGAACTTTCCCTACGTCCTGATCGGGCGCAGCCCACGCCCGGCCATCCTCAGCGTCGACACAGACAACGTGCATGGGGCGACTATTGCCGTCCAGCACCTGGTTGGCCTTGGTTACACCCGTCTGGCCACGATCACCGGCCCGCTCGGCATGACGGCGGCTGTCGACCGGCGTGATGGTTTCATCACCGCGGTGCACGCTGCCGGTCTCGACCTGCCCGACGCCTGTGTTCAAGAGGGCGACTGGAGTGAAGCGAGCGGCCATGGGGCGATGCTGGCCCTGCTGCAGCTGGCCGAACGGCCGCAGGCGGTCTTCGTGGCCAGCGATGCCATGGCCGTTGGCGCGCTGAAGGCGATCCGGGCGGCTGGTCTGCGGGTTCCCGATGACATCGCGCTCGTTGGCTTCGACGATGTTCCGCTGGCGTCGGTCGTGGAGCCACCCCTGACTACCGTGCGCCAACCGATCGAGCGGTTGGGCTATCTGGCCACCACACTGCTGCTGGACCGGCTGAACACCGACGAGGGTGGCACCTCAGCCGCAGAACCGCTGCACGTCGTGCTGCCTACGGAACTTGTGATCCGTGCATCGTGTGGCCAGGCTCACCGCCTGGCCCGTGCGGGGGGTGCACTGCCCCTTGATCAGCCTGTAGAAGGAGGTACTGCCCACACCTGAAGATCAGAATGATTCAAAAATATCTGCCTGTTTCTACTCAAGAAGAAGGAGACTGCGATGAAAGCGCGTATTCCCGTTCTGTTGGTTCTGATCGTGATTGCCAGCATGCTGCTGGCAGCCTGTAACACCGCCGTAACGCCACAGGTTCTGAAAGAGACCGTGGTCGTTACCCAGGCACCGGTCGTTACGACCGTCGAAGTTACCAAGGAAGTCGTCGTCGAAAAGACCGTAGAGGTCGTCGTGACGCCGACGCCGGAACCCGGTGCGGCTTCCACGGTCGTCACCTATCCGCGTAACGAAACCCTCTACACCAGCGGCACCCAGTGGGGACCGCCGTCGAGCTGGAACCCGTTCAATACCGGTGGTTATGCCATGGG
>JAYRNS010000448.1:0-7064 GCA_041912075.1 Anaerolineae bacterium | reverse complement strand
TGATCCACGAAGCCATCGGAGATCTGGAGACGTTGGCCGGGCGCTATGCCGCGGCGCAGCTGGCGTACGAGCTGGCAGCTGACCGGGCTGAAGGTGTATGGCTGGCACGCCTGCAACGTAAGCTGGGTCAGGTTCACCAGCGGCGTGGCGAATACGACCTGGCCGTGATTCGTTACCAGTCTGCACTGGACGCCCTGGGTCCGGATGGCGACCCGGCTGAGCTGGCGCGCCTCACCGCCGACTGGAGCCTGGCTGCCCACCGGCAAAATGCCGTCGAACACGCCACCGAACTGGCCGCGCGCAGCCTGCACCTGGCACAGACAACCGGCGATCGCCGTGCCCAGGCCGAGGCGCACAACCTGCTTGGCATTCTGGCACGTAACCGGGGCGACCTGATACAGGCCGTCCACCACCTGGCGCAAAGTTTGGAATTGGCGGAGGCTTTAGGCGACCCAGGCGCACGGGTGGCGGCGCTCAACAACCTGGCGCTGGCGCATCACGCCGGCGGTGACACTGGCCTGGCCGTGGTCCTGGCCGCACGCGCCCTGGTGCTCTGCGAGAGCCAGGGTGACCGGCACCGTGCGGCTGCGCTGCACAACAACCTGGCCGATTTTCATCATGCCCTGGGCCAGCCGGAGGCTGCCATGCAGCACCTCAAACAGGCCGTCAGTCTCTTTGCCGACATCGGTGATCCATCCGCACCCACCACCTGGCAGCCCGAAATCTGGAAGCTGGTCGACTGGTAGTCAGCTGGCGGCCAGAATATCCTCCACCTTGGTCAGCAGGGTGTTTTTGTACTGCGCCTCCTGCAGCCACTGTTTGCCAGGTGAGCTGGTGTTCTCCAGCTCGCTGCGCCCCACTACTTTGTCGGTCCCGATACGATAGGTGCTCAACAGCCAGGCGATGAGCTGCGCCGTCGCGTTCAGCTGGGTCTCGACCGGCGGTGCGTCGGTGAAATTGCCGATCAGGGCCACCGCGATACCGCCGAGATTGGCCGCAGCGCTGTTGGTCTGTGCGGTTACCGTTTCCAGCGGCTGTGTCCAGGAAATGGTCCCCCGCCCGTCGACCGTAAAATGATAGGTGATCCCGGGCAGGTCGCGGCGGTCGATCTGACCCTGGGCAATCGCCTGCGGGGTGGCCGTGACCGCGGTCGCGGTATGGTGCACAATGACCTGCTGCAGTCCTTCGACGGTGCGCAGCGGGTAACGTTTGGTCGGGTCTGGGTGACGGGGCAGGGTGGCACGTATGTCGGCCATAGGCGGTTGGGGCACTTTGCCGGTGCCGGGCAGGCCACCCACTTTGACCTGCAGTGTGTGCGTATCGGCCACCAGCGTACCCAGGCTGCCGGCCAGCGGGGCCTGGGCCAGGGTCTCGGCCGCCGCCGCAGCCACGTCACGCTGCAGGGTGGCCAGCGTGGTGCGGGTGGTGTCGGTCTGGTTGACGGCCGGCTGCAAGGTGCGCAGCTGGTCCTGCAGCTGGCGGATGCGGATGCGCAGTGCGTCGATGGGCGGCCCGCTGCGGCTGCCCAGGCGTGCTTCGAGCACCGCCAGGCGGTCGAGCAGGGTCTGTGCGGTGGGGGTGGCCGCTGGTTTGCCGGCCAGCGCCGCCGACAGCGGCGTCAGCTGGTTTTGCAGGGTAGCCGTTTGGGTCGACAGGCCATCGACCATGGCTCTGGACTGTTCGAGCGAATTGATCAGCAGCGACAGGCGGGCCAGCCGGGTGTCCTTGTCACCATACTGCGGTGGCGGGTTCGGCGGTGGCGGTGGGGGCGGCGGCTGCGGGCTGCCGGTGGCCAGCTGCTCGATCTTGGAAACAATCAGGATTGGCTGGTTAGCATTATCCTGGCCCAGGTGGCGGAACGAAATCCAGCGGCCCGCATGGCCGACCTGGAACAGGCATGCCCCCAGGGCATAATCATCACGCACCAGCTCGTCGTTGTACCAACTCAAGGCTGCCCAGTACTGGTCCTGGCTGATCGTCTCCGTCGTGTTGAGCCAGCCTTCGTCCGATTTGGTCGTGCCGTAGGCGCGAGTCAGGCCTGCTTCGGTGATGATGGCGCGCAGCCGGGTGCCATACTGGGCGCGTATCGCTGCCATGCACGACCGGTAGATCAAGGCACTGGTGGCGGTGCCTGCGCCAGGCTTCAAGGATGGCCAGCCATACTCGTGAAACCCCAGGTAGGTGTAGCGCTGTAACGTCTGTGGAAACCAATCGAGGTAATCCTGCGGGCGGGTGTAATTGCCCGCGGCAAAGTTGAACGCCACCGCGACCAGACCTTCGCTCTGCAACCGGTCGTAGAAGGCCGCCTGGAAAGCATCGTAGGCTGCAGCCCGCTGCCGGAACTGGTTGTCGACCTGGTAGCCGGGAAACGACGCCGGCCCGCGCAGACACTCGTTCAGGCTCATCCAGGCGTCGATCAGCAGCCGGCCGTTGGCTGCTTTCTCTTTGGCCATGCCAAAGTCGTAGCGAATGATTTCCTCGGCAAACTCGCGTCCACGCGCGGCCGGGTCACTGCTGTCCAGCCAGGCATCCTGTACGCTGTTTTCTTTGTAAAGCCGGCCGATCACAAAGGCGTCGGGCGCCAGCTGGCTGCGTATTTCGTGCAGCAGGCCACGGTCCTGGGCATGGATCAGGATGACGGGCGGCTTGACCTGGCGCAGGGCGTCACGCAAGAACGGTACGGTCGTGTTTTCGATGTAGTAGCCCAGTTTGTTCATCGTACCGCTCTCCTAGGATGGGTCCTGGACTGGTTCGGGGAACAGCGCCGTTTCCACCAACACGCGCGGATAACTGGCAGCTCCCGGCGGCACCTCCGGGCCCACGTAAGTCACGATCCACGACTCCGGGATGTACCACTCGTCGACCAGGGGCTCGTCCACCGCCTCTGGCGCCGCCGCCAGGGGCCAGGGTGGCAGCCCTTGATCCTGCGTCGCCGTTTGCGTTGGCCCGCCCGGCCACAGCGTGTTTTGCCGCACCAGGGCATCGAGCTGGGCTTTGGTGGCCTGTTCGTCGGCCCCAGCCAGGCGGTGCACATCCACCCCGGCGGCGCGCAAGCGTACCTCGTCGTCGCCGCTGACCCCGGCCGGCCCGCCCACGATGAGCACGTGCCTGGCGAAGGTGGCATCTTCGATGGAAAAGCCAGCCGTGGGCCGGAAATGGGCGATGTAGTTCTGCGCACTTTGCCAGTCCGTCTGCGCCCACGTGCTGTCATGGTCCCAAAACAACAAATAGAAGTAGCTCGACTTCTGCACCTGTTGGGCCTGGATACGCTCGTAGAGCATATTTTTCCACTTCGCACCGGTCGTCCACTGATCCCCGGGGCAGGCCGTCTGTGCCTCGGGCGCTTCTTTGTGACCGATCACCTTTTTGAGGTCGCTGATGTTGAATTCCTGCATCAGCCAGGCGATGAGGTGACTGGTACTCTGCAGCTGTGGGGCAGTGGGCAAGACGCCGTTCATAAACTCGCCGATCAGACTGACACCCAGGGTATAGCCGTTGGCCACACCGGTGTGGTACGACATCGTTTCATGGCGCTGGCACCAGTAGATCGTCCCATCGGCACCGATCAGGTAGTGGTAACCGACGCCCGGCCAGTCGCGCGATTCGACATGGTAGCGGGCAATGTCGTACGGCGTCAGTGTCGCACGGCCGGTCGTGTGGTGGACGACGAGTGAGGTAATGCGCTGGGTACGGTTGAGGTACTTTTTGGTAGGGTGTTTCATCAGCTTGTCGACTACATCGACGATGGCCGGACGCGCCACCTGGCCCCCACTGCTGGTGCAGTGCGTGTTGATGTATGCCTGCAGGCGTATAATTTCGGCCTGTTTGGCGGCGATCTCGTTCTGCAGCTGGCTGACCTGCTGGCGCAGACCAGGCACCACCGCGGCCAGTGGTTCCAGCTCGGTCACGCGCGCCGTAAGCGCCGCCACTTCGGCGCGCAGGCGTTCGATCTCGACGATGGTGCCGCCGCTGCCGGCATTTAGGACGGCGATCACGTCGGGCAGAAGTTTATCCTTGTAGCGCACCCCTTCCATCCACTGCGAGCCGGGCGAGCCCACGTTTTCACCCAGCTCTTTGCGGCCAAAGACAACGGCATTGGGCTGCATACCCAGCCCCAGTTCCTGCATCAGCCAGGCCAGAAGCTGTGCCGCCTTGCCGCGCTGCACCACGTTGGGTTCAACGTCGGCCTCGGCGCCGAAGTTTCCGGCCAGGGCAATCGCCACGCTGTCGGCGTTGGTGGTTTGATTGGCGGCATTGTTTATCTGCAGCACGATGCGGTCGAGGGGCTGCGTCTGGTAGATCGTGCCATCGCCGCTGACCAGATAGTGGTAGGCGACGCCCGGTTTGCCCTGCGCCACGGCCACTTCGGCCAGGCGCTGCGGGGTGACGTTGGGGTTGGTGACGGTATGGTGAATCACCAGCCGCTTGATGGCGGTGAGCGGGCGGGTGGCCCAGGTTGCCGTTGCGTGGTGCGGCAGGCTGGCAGCCACGTCGGCCATGTCCGGTCGGGGTACGACCGGCGTCACGAAACCGAGGGCGGCCTCCACATCCTGCTCCAGTTGTGTCACCTGCCGGGTGATGGCATCGAGCTGGTTGTACGTCGCGACCGCGGCATCGACCTGAGGTGCCAGCTGGCGCAGCGCGGTGTCGTGGTTTTGCATGCGCTGGCTGAGGGCCCGAGCGCTACGGACGTCGCCCTCCATACCCTGCGCACGCGCCTCCAGCCGGTACAGCTCTTCCCACCACTGCGCCAGATCACCCGCAACCGGCACCTCGACCGTCCATTTGTATTTCTGGCGCAGGGCGATGACCAGGTCGTCGATGACACCGGCTTTGCCGTCGATGTACCAGCGGTCGTTACCCACGTGTGGCCAGCGGTAAAGAATCAGGGCACGAATTTTGGGTGTCTGGCTCTGATTCCAGGCGTTGATCTCGCTGTAGGCGTTGCGCACCCAGCCGCTGTTTTCGTTGCGCCACGGGTCGTCACCCTGGTTGGCTTCGGTGATGTATACCGGCAGGTGACGCATGTTGGGCGGGATGGCACTCACAAAGTCGCGGTAGACGCGGAAGTGCCAGCGCCGCTGGGCGAACTCCGGCTGCGTCATCCTGACTTCCGAGGTGACCAGCGCAGGATCCGATCCGTGCGTGTAGGCGTGGACGGTGAGCCCGTCGCACTGTTCGGGACCGAGCGCAACGAGGATATCGGACAGGTACTTGACCCAGTCACCCACGGTGTTGCCATCGTACTTAGTCAGGGTGTTCCACGGTGCGACAGCGCCGACCAGCACCTGGTCGGTGGTGTGGCCGGGGACGCTGCGGATGGCCGCACGCACCTTGCGGTAACATTTGACGTACCGCTGCGGGGTGATTGGCTCGCCCTGCTTATCGGGGCTGATGGGCTGCGGCGGAAAGACGTTCCAATTCCATTCGGCACCGGGCCATTCGATGGGGTGGTTCGTTTCATTGCCGACGATCCAGATATTCGCACCCTGGGAGCCGCGCACGAAGTTGGCGCAGCGCCGGGCAAAGTCGTCGTAGAAGCGCTCGTAGGGAATGGTGCCGCCCGGGCTGTAGGCGTTATTGAGGCGCACCATGACGCCCAACCCGGCATCACTGAAGTTCCGGTAGCTGCGGCCGCTGTTGTCGTTGGGATTGGCGCCAATGGCTTCGGTGATGAGCACCCATCCCGGCACGCCGGCATTGAGCAGCAGCTGTTCGCCGCCAGGATCGTGCAAACCGTAGAGGTACTCGGAGTCGTTCAAGGGACGTGGCATCGATGCCTCCGAATCGAATAGGACTGGCTATCAGCGAACCAGGCGGTAGATCGGGTGCAGCACCTCAACGATTTCGGCTAGACGTTGGGCGACTGCATCCAGGTAAACTGCATCGTAGGTCTGCAGGGCAACTGTCTCATAGACCTTAGTCCAGCCCTTGTCCCACTGTTCGGCCTCCATTCCGTTGCCCAGGGCTGCCTTGATCTCGACCAGGCGTGCCGCAAACCCATTGAGCAGCGCCCGGTTGGCGGCCGGGTTGCGGCTTTCGAAGTGCAGACCCAACTCCAGACGGTCACCCAGCCGCGTCGGCACGCGCGCCACCTCGTAGTGGAGGTGCGGGTCGTCGTCGTACAACTGCGCACCGTAATTCCACACCCGCCCGCGTCGCAGGGAAAACCCCGGTGGCAGGTGCTGCTGGACGGCGCTCGGAAGGGCTTGCATGAATTCGCTGCTGCGCATGGCACGATAGGTAGTGAGACTGAAGGCTGTTTGATGGTCATTGTAACATCAGGCGTATGGAAGTCCAAACCAATGACCAGAAACCAGAATCTGCCGGAGATAGGGCAACCCCACAAAACAGGAATCTGGATTACACAAACGCCGGGTCATGGTGCTACACTGAAGGTAGCAGATCGGGTCAATTCCCCAGGCGGGCAAGGCGGCCGCACGTACCGTGTATTGCGCGGTACCGGCCGTTTTTTTGCCGCCACCCGCATTCCCAGCTTCAAGGAGCTATCGATGTCGAATTTCTCGTCTACCCGCGCGATGAGACACTCGTCGCGCGGCCGATCGATGCCGCGTGCATTGATCGGTTTTCTGATTGTCTGTCTCCTGCTTGTCCAGTCCGGCGGTGCATTCGCGCCTGTTGCCGGTTCTGGCACAGCCCACGCCGAAATTCTCTCCGGTGCCGAGCAGACGACCCTGGTGCGTGCGCCCCAGCAAACACCAGACGGCCTGGGCGCGACGCCGCTCGATGGCCTGCAGTATGCAGACCCGGCCGCCCAAGTCGACCTGGTACAACCACCGGTGGCCAACAACCAGGGCGATGCGCAGATCACTCATCCGCTCTCCGCCGTGGCGCACCATTATGACGTCTTCCACCCGGCCGATACGACCGACGTGGCTAAGGTACGGCGGTTCAACGCCGCGCTCCAGCAGACGGCGGCTGACCGGCTGGCCGCCAGTGGAGCAACGTCACGGCTGCTGGCGCGGATCGCGGCTAACCCGAAGGCTACGGCTAAGTCGGCTTTCAAAGCCTTTGCCACGTTCTCGGCCAAGCCCGTTGTGCAG
>JAYRNS010000447.1:0-2866 GCA_041912075.1 Anaerolineae bacterium | reverse complement strand
TACGCGAATCACCCCAGGCGTGCGGCAATTCAGCGGCCGCTGCGAGACTTTGTGGAACGCGGCCGTTGCACGACCGGTTCGGTGTCGATGCATTTGCCAGCACCCGGCAAATGCTGTTTACGCTCGATATGCCATCGCATCTTTGGGCTTTCCGATTCATAAGCCGTTGGTACCACTGGCACGTTGGCACGTGGTGTACATTTGTTCGTACTGGAGGGTGTGCAAGGTGGGCTTACGCACCCCAGTACGGCCAATTCGAGCATTCGCGTAATATTCGCGGACGGCCGGGACCGTTGCGTCAGAGGACGCTTATTCGTCGAGTGTCTCGTCACAGCAGGAGCTGTGACCTACGCCGTTGCGACCGTCTCGGCGACTGCGGTCTTGCGGCCGCGTTCTTCGTTGACTGTTTGCAGGATCACCAAACCCACCACGAGAAACACGCCAATCGACAGGATCGCCACGCGCTGGCCCCACTGCTCGGCCGTTGCCGTCGGCTGTCCCTGGTTCTGGAAGTAGATGGCCGCCTCGGCGGCCAGCCAGCCGTACACCGCCGGGCCAATGAAGGACGACGTGCGCCCAACGACGGAAAAGAACCCAAAAAACTCACCGCTCTGCGTACGCGGCGCCAGCACGCCGACCATGGTGCGGCTCAAGGACTGTACGCCGGCCATAGCCACGCCGGCCACTGCGCCGATGATGTAGAACGTGGTTTGGGTCTGGCTGAAGAACAGCCAGATGACCACGCCGATCATCAGGATGATCGAACCGGTGAGCGTACGTTTGATCCCCCTGCGGTCGGCGATGATGCCAAATCCAAAGGCCCCAATGACGTTGGTGATCTGCACGATGATGACAAATACGATCAAACCCTGCTGGTTCAAACCAAACAACACCGCACCGATGATGGCGGCAAAGTCGAGGGCCATGATAATACCGTCGTCGTAGATAAACACGGCCAGCATGTAGCGCAGAAAATCACGAAAACCTCGCGCCGCGGCAATCGTCTTGCGCAGCTGCTTGAATGCCATGCTCAGGTAGTTCTCACCGGGGGGAAGTGCCCGCTTCCGGCCACGCTCGGGCAGCCAGAGAAAAATAGGAATTGCCGCCAGGGCATAGAACACCGCCGTAATCACGAGCGAAACACGGACGATAAAGGTCCCTGGGATGGCAATAATCAGCGGCAGGATGATCAACAGACAGACCACCCCACCCGCCGAGCCGATCGCCCAACCGGTACCGGAGATACGGCCGATTTCCTCCGGCGGCGCAATCTCGGTCAGCAGGGCGTTGTAGAACACCTGCGCACTGCGGTAACCGATTTCGGCCAGGATGAAAAAGACCATACCCAGGACGATGTCCCCTTTCTGCACGAAAAACAGCAGCGCCGTAAAGACGACTGCCATCGATGTGAACAAAAACAAAAACCGCTTTTTGGAGGCGGCAAAATCGGCCACCGTGCCCAGGATCGGTGAGAGGACTGCGACCACGATCATGGCAATGGCAATCGAGATGCCCCACAGGCGTGATCCTTCGGCGCCGCCCACCACCTGGCCCTGGAAGTAGGCCGAGAAGACGGCCAGCAGCACGACGGCCGCGTACGCCGAGTTGCCAAAGTCGTACATGTACCAGGCCCAACGTTCCTTACGCGTCGAGCCTGGTGTGATTACAGCTGCGGTCATAGGCTTCCTCCCTTCGAGAATCGTATCAACAATCCAACGCCACTTTGATCGAGCGCGACGTGCGTTTGTCAACTGCCGTGGCAAACGCAGCCCTGTAGTCATCCAGGGGAAAACGGTGGGTCAGCAGCGGCTGCGTCTGGACCGCGCCGGCGGCCATCCAGCGCATGGCCCACTCGAACGTCGAGCCGGTCTCACCCTGCCAGGTGACCACATCGTGCCCCACGGCACCGCGCAGGTCCACTTCCTGGTACCAGACCGGTGTCAAGTCGACGGACATGCGGTGCAAGTTGACCCCCACCAGCACGACTGTGCCGCCGGCACATGTCCAGCGCAGGGCATCGGTCAGCGAGCGCGGGCTGCCGACGACGTCGAACACCACGTCATAGCCGCCCAGCAGCATACGGTTGTGGCTGCGTCCGGTGTAGAGTCGGGCACCGGTCAGGGCGGCGGTCTGGACGTAGGCGTCCTCACGCACCAGGATCACCTGGCTGGTACCGAACGATCGTGCCAGCTCCCCCTGCCAGTCGAATTCGGCCAAGGCGGTGATCGTGCAATCTGGTTGGATGTGGCGCAGAACCTGGATGAGCAAAAAGCCGATGGTTCCACAGCCCAACACAAGCACCTGTTCGCCCGGCTGGGGCTGGCGGCGCCAGCCGGCGTGAATGGCCACGGCCAGCGGTTCGGTGAAGATGGCCTGTTCGTCGGACAGAGCGGGCGGCACGGGCAGCAGCGTGGCGGCCGGGGTGATGAACGTGTCGCCAAAACCGCCGCCGGCCGGTTCGTGCGCCCGTGGCTCCGACGCACGTTCGCACAGCACACGATGACCGCGCTGGCAGGCCGGGCAGAGCTCCGCCAGGCCGCGTGCCAGGCAGTCGTCGCCGCGCCCCCAGCGCACCACGCGGTCGCCAACGGCAAAACCGGTCACGGCCGGCCCAGCTTCGACGATCGTGCCGACCATTTCGTGGCCCAGGTAGATGCGCTGGTGTGAGGGCAGGGCAACGGGTGCCACATCGAGACTGGCGTCGAGGAAGATCTGGTGCAGATCGCTGCCGCAGATGCCACACAGGTGGTTGCGCACGCGCACCCAGTTGGCTGCTGGCAGGGAAGGGTCGGGAAGGTCCGCCAGGTGAAGCGGCGAGGTGGCGGTGAGGTATGCCCGAGGTGTCAGCCGGCCCAACGCGCGCGTC
>JAYRNS010000446.1:0-5350 GCA_041912075.1 Anaerolineae bacterium | reverse complement strand
GCTGCGCTGTCAAACGAGTCCAGGCATTCGTGCTGGTATCGCTCGACAAAACCGGGATCCAACACGGCGCGCTGCCGTCGTGCCACGTGCCCTGCACGGTCGGCCGCGTGTTGGGTCGCCCGTGTCTCGTCTCCTGGTGCCACGTCGAGCCGGTGCAGGTAACGGATTCCCCGCGCCGCCAGCCCAGCCTGCAGACGTGCCGCGTTGGCAAATGCGTACACCGCACCGCGCACCCCGCGCCGGCGCCGGACGTCGACGAACGTGTCGACACCGGCCCTTTGCAGCGCCTCCCAGAAATCGACCTCATGCCAGCCATATACACCGATCGTTACGATCTCAGCCGTCATCGTCCTCATCCTCCCCTGGCGCCTCGTAGCGCTTGCGCGAGGTGAAACCGTGTGAGCCAAACAGGCTCAATTGGCCGGCGGTCAGCCGGGCAAGCACGGCTGCCTGGTCCACCAATTGCTCGTTCTCGTCGATGTGCATCACGGTGATACCCAACCCGGTTAACGTCTCGCCGATCAACTTACTGCGGTGGCAGTTTTCCGGTTTGCCCTCGCTGCACAACAGAACCACACGCAGCTGCTGCGCATACGCCTGCTCCAGCCGCCGGATACCCTGCTGGTAGAATTCCTTTTGTTTGATCTTGTCGTAATCGACCTTGCCATCCGTGTAACAACTTGGGTCATTGGGGCGCCCGCCGAGTGTGTCGCCCATATAGGTATAACGAATTTGATGGGTCTGAATTTCGCGTTGCAGCGCATCTTTGTTGAAATCCGGCTTGTAACGCGAGTACGGCGCAGAACGCACGTCGATCACAAACGCGATCTGGTGCGCTCTGAGCACGTCCAGCAGCTGGTTGACGGTGCGTGCGCCATAACCGATCGTGTAGATCGGCACAGGATCCTGGCCGGTGTCGGGTGGATTTTTCATCGGTGCAGCCTCCGAAAGGTCTGGGCACTACGGGATAGCAGTATACGCGGCGTGCCTGGCTGCGTCAAAGCGCAGTGCTGCTCTGTCAGGCATCGTAAAACAATAACTTCCTGCAAAATGGCCGGAGTACGCCGTACATCACGGTGAGTGATTCTTTTTACAGGCCCTGACAGCGCAGTGGGTAACGCTTTTCGTAACCTTTGTGTGACGCGAGCCGGTTACACTGTCTGCGTAACGATCAGAGAACCGCCAGGGGGTCACAGCCCCCGGCGAGCAAGTTAAGACCGTGGTCACAAATCATGGTCACCGAAAATGGAGGTAACGAATCGATGTTTCGCCCAACGCCCGGCCCCCATCGCCAGCCCACCGTCTGGATATTCGCAAGCCTGTTGATGGTTTTTTCCCTGCTGCTTGGTGCGTGTACGACGCCGGCCACGCCGGCCGCCAGTACTGCACCTGAAGTCACCGTCGAAGTGGGTGCCAGCAGCGTCTCCCTACCTCCCACCGTGCCTTCGGGCATCGTGGCTTTCAAGTTCAACACCGCCGAAGGCGCCGGCGGCACACCTGAGATCGCCCGTCTGAACGAGGGAGTGACCCTGGAGCAGCTCAACCAGGCCCTTGCCCAACCCGACCCGATGGCGGCTCTGGCACTGATCACCCTGCTGGGTTCGGCGCAAGGCAGTGCTGACAACAAGGTCGTATACGATCTCAAGACAGGAGCACACGCGGCCGTGCTGTTCCCAGATAATGGCGCGCCGGTGGTCAGCGCCTTTACCGCCGGTGAGGCCAGCCAGGCTGCGGCACCGCAGGCCGCGGTCAGCGCGCAGCTGGCCGACTTCAGCTTTACTCTGCCGGACAGCATCAAGACCGGTCCGCAGCTGTGGCACATTCAAAACAACGGCAAACAATGGCACGAGATGGCCATCGTCAAACTCAACGAAGGTGTCACCGTCGATACACTGATGGAAATGATGCAGTCCGAACAGACCGCGGGTCCGCCGCCTTTCGAGCAGATCGCCATGTGGGCCCCCAACGGTGCCGGGGAACAGGCCTGGGTAACCTTCGACCTGCCGGCCGGCGAGTACACGGTGCTCTGCTTCCTGCCTGACGTGACCGGCGACGGCACCCCCCACGCCGCCCACGGCATGGTACGCACGCTGACCGTGACCGAATAACCCACCGAGACTTGCCCCCAACAGGTCTCATTTGACCGAGATGGCGATTCAGTGCTGGTGTATGGCACGGATCGCCATCTCGGTCGCTAAACAGGGCGTTGTGCCCGCCTGGTTTCCGGCAGCGACCCCAGACGGGCGCGGTGGTCGTTCATGGCCGGCCCAGCTGGCACACGCGCACCTCGTAGCCGCCATCGGCGAACACCTGGAGCGACTGGCAGTGCTGGAACAGCGCCTCGTAGAGGGCAATTTCGGCCGGATATTTGTCTGGCTCATCGTAGAAGCGGCGAAACATGCGCTGGCTGAAAACAAGCACACCGTAGCCGTTGTCGGTATACCACTCGGGGGGATTGTCGATCAGCTTGTAGAAACCCTGAACGGTAAAACGCTGCGGATCGACGTAGGGCGCGTACGACTCGACGGCGACACGCGTGCCAGGCGCCAGATTCTGATCGAGCCAGACACGCGCTGTTTCCAGGCTGTTGACCGTGGTGAGGCGCCGGGTTTCGGCCAGTGTGCGGGCGGCCGGCCAGGCCAGCATCACCAGCACCAACAGCACGATGCCCGTTGTCCCGACGATGCGCCACCGACGCGGCGAACTTGTCGGCCAGCGCAGCCGACTCAGCAAAATGGCCGCCAGCAGAAAGACGAACGGCAGCAGCGGCATGGCAGTGCGGTCGTTACGCACGACAAAGGTGCTGATGAAAACGAAATAGATGACGGGAAAAGCCGCCAGCAGCAGCAGACGGCGGTCTCGCCGGTAGACGGCATAACCCAGGGCGAGCAGGGCCAACACGATCGTGAGACCTTCGGTGGTCCACAAAAAGCTGGCATACCAGGCCAGGGCGTTGCCCTCGCTGCCGACGTGCCCCGTGCTGTAGTGCTGGGCTTCGGTGCGCAGCCCGGTCAGGAAGGTCTCACTATCGAGCAGGGCATAAGGAGTGGCCACCAGGAAAGCCAGTGCGCTGGCAGCGACTGCGGTGAAGAGCCGGCGATCGAAAAAGCCTGTGCGGCCCGTGCGCAGCCCATGCGCCAGGATGACGACGGCCAGCATGATCGCACCGTTGTATTTGGTTGCCGCCACCAGACCGACCGCGGCACCGGCCAGGATGTAATCGCGCCGGCGACCGTGGTCATAGACCTGCAGCGCGCCCCACAAGGCCAGCAGCAGGAAGAAGACCAGGTAGACGTCCGGGGCGATGTAGCGGCTGTTGGCGACGTGCGTTGCCGAGACTGCGAGCAGCAGCGCAGCCAGCAAACCCGGCAGGGCGCGCCCGCTCAGGCGGCGGCCAATGACAAAAACCAGAAACACTGAGGCGGTGGCAGACAAGATCGAGAGACCGCGGCCAAGCAGGAAGGTTTCGGGCTGGGTTGTGATGCCAGACCCACCGATCAACATCGTCGGGCCGGCGATGTCGGTGACACTGGCAAATCGGCCGGTCATCCGCCCAACCAGGTAGTACGGCACGTAGGCCAGGGCATTGAGGTAGAAGAACAGCGAGGGGTAGTTGAAGAAGTGCGGGTTGAGATCGCCCGTCTTGACGATGTTCTGCGCAATGGCCACGTAACCCGGCTCGTCCGGGTGGTACAGGTAGGGTAAGCCAAAGTCGCTGCCCCACAGACGCAGCGCCAGGGCGGTGACGACGACGCCTGCCAACAACCAGGCCCAATGCCGTTCCACGGCAGCCAGCCAGCGGTGAGGCTCTGTCATACCGATGCTCGCAGCCCAAGGGGTGGCCGGATGTCGATGACACATTGGCAGTGTGCCAGTCTGTATGCGTGAGGAATGCCGCACAGCCGTTGGTTCATGACGCGTAAGATTATAGCATAGTCTCCGGCAGGGGACAGAAAGCACGCGCGGTTGCGCGGTTTGCGCACAGACCCCGCCGGCAAACAGATTGGATTCTGGGAGGCCTTATGCCTGTTTCACTCAACCCGCTGCAACGGGCCGTGTTTTTTACCTTCAACCAGGGGCCGGGTCCGCTGATCGACCTGTGGAGCGCAGTCGCGTTTCGCGCGGTCCTGGCCGCGATGCGACTCGGTATCTTCGAGGCCCTCGCCGCTGAGCCGCAGACGGTGGACCAATTGGCCAACCGCCTGGGCATCGATCCCCGCGGTACCGCTCTGCTGCTCGAAGCGTTAGCCGCGCTGGGTTACGTGCAGCAGCACGACCTCGCGGCGGCCAACACCGCCATGACCGGCAAATGGCTGCTGCCGGCCGGCCAGGCCAACTTTGCCCCCTACCTGAGCTACTGGGGCACGATCCTGCAGACCCTGTACGCGGACCTGGAGACATCGCTGCGCAGCGGTGAGCCGCCGACGCATCTGTACGATTGGCTTGAAGGGCAGCCCGCCGTCTCGGCCGACTTCCAGGCCGGCATGGTGGCCATTGCACAGATCGCACAGGGTGAAATCGTGGGTAAACTCAAGCTGCCGCCCACCGCGCGCCGGGTCTTGGATGTCGGCGGGGGTCACGCCGCTTACAGTATTGCCCTCTGCCAGCGCTACCCTCAGCTGTCGGCTACCGTGTTCGATGGGGCCTCCGTGCTCGCCAGCGGACGTCAGCAGGTGGCGCAGGTCGGGCTGACGGGGCGCATCGATTTCCAGGCGGGTGATTTTTTGCAGGACGAGTTGCCTGGGGAGCAGGATGTGGTACTATTGTTCAACATTCTGCACGGCTGCACACCGGAGCAGAACGGCAGCCTGCTAAAAAAGGCTGCGCAGGCGCTGTGTCCAGGTGGGCGCGTGGTAGTGGTCGAACAGCTGGCCGATCACCAAGCCCGCGGCGGCGCCCAGGCCATCAACGCGCTGCTGGCGCTGGCCTATTTTCACCTGTTGGGCGGGCAGGTCTACCGGTTCAGCGACATCCGCAGCTGGATGGACACCGCCGGCCTGCGGCACATCCAGCGGATTGCGCTGCGCCGCACGCCGGGCAGCAGCCTGATCGTCGCTGAACGACCGTAGGTCACAGCTCCTGCTGTGACGACATGTCCAACCGCCGCGCGACCTATGCGGGATAGACACGCTCATTGCAGCAACCGTAGGTCACAGCTCCTGCTGTGACGACACCCTCGACCACTGCGCGGCCTATGCCGGACGAACACATTCGACGCCGCGTCGCGCGGGGTCAGGCAGCCCGTACGCGGGATGCGTGGCCTATTCGAACAATTCCTGGGAGAGTCAACACGTGACCACATTCGACGAGCGTGACCTGTACAGCGGCCTAGCCGCCCTGCATTGGTGGG
>JAYRNS010000445.1:0-2892 GCA_041912075.1 Anaerolineae bacterium | reverse complement strand
GCTCAAAGGTGACATGAGCCTGGTCGGCCCCCGGCCAGCGCTGCCGGAAGAGGTTGCGCAGTATGAAGAGTGGCACAAGCGCCGTCTCGATGCCTCCCCCGGCATGACCGGGTTGTGGCAGGTGTCGGGCCGCAGCACCCTCGGCTTTGACGAAATGGTGCTGCTGGATACCTTCTACTGCGAAAACTGGTCTTTTGGACTGGATTTGAAGATTCTGTTGAAGACGATTCCACGCGTCTTGTTAGGTGCAGGTGCCTATTGACGGTGCGTAAAATACTAATCGCCATGTCAGATACGGGAGGTGGCCACCGCAGTGCGGCCGAGGCGCTGGCAACGGTCATCTCCAGTCAATGTGGGGATGCCTGTCAGGTCACGATCGCCGACCTGATCTCGGACTACACGTTCTGGCCGTTAAGCCAGATTCGCCACGCCTATGCACCCGCCGTTTACAAGGCGGAACCCTTATGGCGGTTCAGTTACTGGTTTCCCCAGGCCCCGGCTCGTTGGCGTCTGATGCGCCAGGCCATCACCCCGCTGGTGCGCGAGCGGATGGGGCGGTTTTTGCAGCAGGTCAACCCTGATCTGTTCATCTCCGTGCATCCTCTCCTGACCGACATCCCACACGATCTGCTGCGTAAAGCTGGCAATACCTGTCCCATCGCCGTGGTTGTGACCGATCTCGGCGGTGGTCATCCCACCTGGTTCAGCCCGCACGCTGATCTGCTCACCTTGGGTAGTCAGGCACTCTACGATGTGGCCCGTGCGCGCGGCATTGCGGCCGAACGTATCAAACTACTGGGTCTGCCGGTGAACCCGCGCTTTATCGTCCCGGCACAGGATCAGGTCGCCGTGCGGCAGTCGCTCGGTCTGGATGCCGGTCGTCCCCTGGCGGTCCTGATCGGTGGCGGTGACGGGATGGGGCCACTGCACGAGATCGCGTGCGCCCTGGCGATGGCGCTGCAGCCGGTCAACGGCCAACTGGCCATCATTTGTGGGCGTAACGAACGCCTGCGGGCTGGCCTGACAGCCGAGACGTGGCCGGTGCCGGTGTCGGTGCAGGGATTTGTGCGCAACATGTCGGAATGGATGTTGGCCAGCGATTGTGTCGTGACCAAGGCCGGTCCGGGTACCATTGTCGAAGCCTGTATCGTTGGGCGGCCGATCATGTTGAGTGATTACATCATTGGCCAGGAAACAGGCAATGTGACTTATGTGGTGGAAAACGGCATTGGAGCCTACAGCCCGCACCCGCACGAGATTGGGCACATCGTGGCTGACTGGCTGCGACCGGGCAATCCCCAGCTGGCTGAAATGGCCGCACGGGCCAGGGCGATCTCCAAACCAAACGCCACGAGCGACATCGTCAAAGCAGTGCTCAGCCTCATCGCGTAATACCTTGGAGTGTGCAAGTCCAAGGCGCAAGCACGGCTTGTGCACTCCAGAGTGCGCACAATTTGCGTCCACAGAACATATGTGCTATCATAGGTATCATGGCCACCACCTCCAAACCCAAAAACAAAACTATCTTCATCTGCCAACAGTGCGGTAACACCTCACCCAAGTGGATGGGCCGCTGTCCGGACTGTGGCGAGTGGAACAGCCTGGTCGAGACGGTCGTGGAACCCGAGGTATCCACCACGCGCCGCGGTGGGCTGGCACCGGCGGGTGCCGTGCCCTTACCCCTGCCCGATATCCCGGCCGATGGTTACGCACGCATCCCGGTGGCGATTGGTGAGCTGAGTCGGGTGCTGGGTGGCGGAATCGTGCCTGGTTCGGCGGTGCTCATCGGTGGCGATCCAGGGATTGGCAAGAGCACCTTGCTGCTGCAGATGTGTTCGACGCTGGCGCAGCGTACCGGGAAGGTGCTGTACGTCTCGGGCGAGGAATCAGCCGCGCAGATCAAACTGCGGGCATCACGCCTGGGGATTGACGATCCCACGCTGTTGGTGCTGGCCGATATCCACGTCGAGAGCATTGTCCACCACATCGAAACGCTGCAGCCCGCGCTGATCGTGGTCGACTCGATCCAGGCCATATACACCGACAACATCACTTCCGCCGCTGGCAGCGTCAGCCAGGTGCGCGAGAGCGCCGCAATCCTGCTGCGGCTGGCCAAAGCACAGAATATCCCACTCTTTCTTGTCGGGCATGTGACCAAAGAAGGGGCGATTGCCGGCCCGCGTGTCCTGGAGCACATGGTCGATGTGGTGCTCTACCTCGAAGGAGAAAGGTTCCACACCTACCGTCTGCTGCGTGCGGTCAAGAATCGTTTCGGGGCTACCGACGAAGTGGGGGTGTTCGAGATGGGTGGCACAGGGCTGGCAGAGGTCAGCAACCCCTCGGAGGTCTTTCTGGCGGAACGCCTGCCCAATGCGGCCGGCTCGGCGATTGCCGTCACCATGGAAGGCACACGTCCGCTGCTCGTCGAGGTCCAGGCGCTGGCCAGCACCACCAGCTTCTCGATGCCGCGACGAACGACCAACGGGATCGATTTCAACCGTCTGCTGCTGCTGGTGGCGGTGCTGAGCAAACGGGTGGGTTTCAGCCTCTCGGACCAGGACATTTTTGTCAATGTCGTGGGGGGGCTGCGTGTCGAAGAACCGGCCGCCGACCTGCCGGTGGCCCTGGCAGTTGCGTCGAGCTATAAAAATATCCCAGTGGCGGCCGATCTGGCCATCGTCGGTGAGATCGGCCTTTCCGGTGAGCTGCGCGCGGTCAGCCAGGTGGCGCGGCGGCTGAACGAAGCCGCCAAACTGGGTTTCAAGCGGGTGCTCGTGCCCCGCGGCTCACAGCGCAAGCTGGACGGTGTCCCCACTGGTATCGAGGTGCTTGGCGTGCGCACGATCAATGAAGCGATCGAGGCAGCCTTGGTGAGGTAGGGCGTAGGGGCTG
>JAYRNS010000444.1:0-2961 GCA_041912075.1 Anaerolineae bacterium | reverse complement strand
TGGCGGGGCAATTCGCGCATTCGCGCCCCATTCGCGGACGGCTGGACTGCCGCACGCCTGGCGGGGCAATTCGCGCATTCGCGCCCCATTCGCGGACGGCTGGACTGCCGCACGCCAAACAGCACGCACCAACCACCATTGGGGCAGCACGTCCGCTGCCCTTTTTTCTCGTTTGGGGACCAGCGGTGTACAATGACCTGTGGAGGAATCGTCCATGGCCGACTTTCGACGTGACGCCGAGGCGCTGGCAGACCAGCTGGTGGCCTGGCGGCGTGATTTGCACCAACACCCCGAACTCGGCTTCCAGGAGGTGCGCACCAGCGGCATCGTGGCGCGACATCTGGGTGGCCTGGACATCGAGGTGCAGACCGGCGTTGGGCAGACGGGCGTGGTGGGCATCCTCGAAGGGAGTGAGGATGGTCCGACGGTGCTGCTGCGTTTCGACATGGACGCCCTACCCATCCAGGAAGTGAGCACGGCCGCCTACAGTTCGCTCCAGCCCAATGTCATGCACGCCTGCGGGCACGACGGACACACCGCGATTGGGCTGGGGGTCGCCTCACTGTTGAGCCAGCATCGCGCCCAGCTGCGCGGCCGCGTCAAGCTGGCGTTTCAGCCAGCCGAGGAAGGCCTCGGTGGGGCTCTGGCCATGGTGCGCGATGGTGTGCTGCAAACGCCAACGCCCGATCTGGCGTTTGCGCTCCACCTGTGGAACCCCTTCCCCTTTGGCCGCGTCGTGGTTCAGGAAGGTCCGCTGCTGGCCGCGGCCGACGAATTCGAACTGACGATCACCGGGCGCGGCAGCCACGGCGCACTGCCGCACGAGGGGGTCGACGCCATTGTCGTCACGGCCCAGGCGATCAGCGCGCTGCAAACCGTGGTCAGCCGCAACGTGGACCCGGTACACACGGCGGTGCTGACGGTTGGCACGATCCACGGTGGCCAGGCATTCAACATCCTGGCCGACCAGGTCGTGATGCGTGGCACGATTCGCACGTTCGACCAGCAGGTGCGCCAGCAGGTCTGGCAGCGGGCACAAGTGGTGGTGCGTGGGGTTTGCCAGGCGATGGGCGCCACGGCCAGCTGGGAAGCCTGTGGTTGTCCCACCTCGGCCGTGGTCAACGCGCCGGCCGCCACTGCCATCATGCGAGCTGCCGCGACACGGGTGGTGGGTGCGGAACAGATCGACCGTATCATGCCGCTCATGATCGCCGAGGACGTGAGTGAATTCCTGAATCGTGTCCCTGGCTGTTTTATCTTGCTCGGTGCGGGATCTTATCCACACCCGCACCACAACGCCAGTTTTGACTTCGACGAACGTGCACTGCCCCTCGGTGTGGCGCTGTTGTGTGAAGCGGCCGCACACGCCTTGAATGGCGCACCGTCGAAACCGGCCATCATGTGAGCAGTTTTCGACATAGATAAAGGAGGGACGCCGTGCTGGAAATCGAAGGTTATTTCATCGATCGACAGGGTCATCCACTGGATCAGTGTCTCGTCGAGGTAGTGGTCTGGGAGGGTGAAGTGCTGGCCTCCAGTGTCGATTGGTCAGATCATTTTACCTTGCGGATTCCGAATGTGACAGCGACCACACCGGTGTTCTTTCGCATCAAAGCGCGCAATCCGGCCGCGGTCAGTACCCATCACGAGATCGATTCACCCGGGGTGGTGCTGGAACCCGGTGACAAAAAGATCAGGCTGCTGGTCGCTGCCGCACGCACACCGCAGGACGAAACACACGTACCGGGGGAAATCTCCCGTCCGGCCTGGGTGATCCTGCCCATTCCTGAAGATCGACCGGTTCGCCGCGTCAATTAAGGCATCGTAAAAGAATAACTTCCTGCAATCTGGTTGGATTTCGCAGCATTTCACGGGAAGTTATTCTTTTACGAGCCCTAGCCAATCAACGAGAACGGTATGCGCAACAAGAAACGAACCCTGGCAGCCGCCGGCCTGTTAGTCGGTGGGCTTGCCGCTTGGAATCACTGGTCAGTTCGCGACGTTGGCCCCATCGAGACCACGCTGGGTGGCACAGAGCATTTTTATCCCTGGCGTGAAGGCTACGTCTTTTACGAGGAAGCCGGCCCGAACGATGCACCACCCCTGTTGCTGCTGCATGGCTTCAACGCCGCCGCGTCCTCCTATGAGATGCGCAAAGTCTTTGCCGGACTGCGGAATGATTTCCACGTCTACGCACCCGATCTGCTCGGTTATGGCCGATCCGATCGACCGGCTTTGACCTATACAGCCGACCTGTATGTCGATCTGATCGGTGATTTCGTGCGCGATGTCATTCAGGCACCGGCGCACGTGATCTGCAGCTCGCTGACCTGTGCGCACCTGGTAGGGGCTGTCACGCGGCATCCGGAGCGTTACCAGCGGCTGGTGCTGATCTGCCCCACTGGCATCGATTCGCTGGCTAAACCGGGCGGCGTGGGTGCTGCCGCCTGGCACCGCTTTCTGGCCACACCGGTAGTGGGCACCAGTGTCTTCACCGCCGTAGCCTCGCGGCCTTCGCTGCGCTATTTCCTGCGCAAGTACACCTACAAAGACCCGCAGAACGTGCCGGAAAGTATGATCGACGACTACTACGTCGAGTCGCATCAGCCGGATGCCAAGTGGGCGCCAATCAGCTTTCTGTCGGCGCAGCTCAATCGCGATATCCGAGCCGAGTGGCCAGGCCTGGCGAACCCTGTACTGCTGGTGTGGGGACGCAGCGGCCGCTTCAGCCCGATCGGTGAACTGCGATCGTTCCTCCTGCTGCGGCCGCAGACGGCGTTCCACGTCTTCGAGGAATCAGGCGTGCTCCCGCACGACGAGCAGGCCGATGCGTTCAATGCCTACGTGAAACACTGGCTGGCCAACGGCGATGGATAAGGCCACGCTTGAGCACGATCTCTTCGAGAGCCGGCGCGCGGTGCTGGCGGTTTTGCGCGGCCTGTCCGACGAAGCCGCCACGGC
>JAYRNS010000443.1:0-6590 GCA_041912075.1 Anaerolineae bacterium | reverse complement strand
CTTCTTCTCCCCTGTCGATGATACGGGTGGGCACTACCCGTGTAACGCCTCGAAGGCACGAATGACCGGTGCCTGGCGCAGGAGGTAGCTGAAATCGTCTAGTCCCTCCACCAGGCACAGTTTGCGGTACGGGTCGATATTAAAATGATATACCCGATGCCCGGCTTTTAGCAACTGCGCCGGCAAATCGATCGTGAGTACGGTGGTGGGTGTCCTTTCGACCAGGTCGAACAGGGTACCCAGCTCAGCCGGTGCCAGTGTCACCAGCAGCAGGCCATTTTTGAGACTATTATTGTAGAAAATGTCGGCAAAATACGACGAAACGACGACACGAAAGCCGGCGTCCAGAATTGCCCAGGGTGCGTGCTCGCGTGAGCTGCCGCAGCCAAAGTTGCGTCCCGCCAGCAGAATCTGCGCGCCGGCGTACTGCGGCTGGTTCAGCGGGAACTCGGGCCGCGGTGTGCCATCGGCCTGCACGCGCCAGTCGGCAAACAGACCCGTTCCCAACCCACTGCGCGTCACCGTCGTCAGATAACGCGCGGGGATGATCTGGTCGGTGTCGACGTTTTCGGCACGCAGCGGCAGCGCGGTCGCGGTCAGCGCTGTAAATTTGTTCATCGAAGCCTCTCCCTCACTCTACAGCAGCTCGCGCACATCGACGATCTGGCCATGCAGCGCAGCGGCGGCCGCCATGATCGGGCTCATGAGAAAAGTACGTGCACCCTTGCCCTGCCGGCCCTCGAAGTTGCGGTTGCTGGTACTGGCACAATATTTGCCCGCCGGCACCTTGTCTTCGTTCATCGCCAGACACATGCTGCAGCCGGCGCCGCGCCACTCGAAGCCCGCTTCCTGAAAGATACGGTCCAACCCCTGCGCTTCGGCCGCCTGTTTGACCGCTTTGGAACCGGGGACGACCAACGCACGCACGCCGTCACGCACCCCGGGCCGGCGCCCGTTCCCGCCAAGGCGGCGCACGATCGCGGCCGCGGCCTGCAGGTCTTCGAGGCGCGAGTTGGTGCAGCTGCCGATGAACACATAATCCACCGCCTGGCCGCGCACCGGCTGGTTGGGCTGGAGACCCATATAGGCCAGGGCCTTGTTCAGGTTACGCCGGTCGTCGTCATTGGGCAGGTCGGCGGGGTCGGGTATGCGTTCGTCGATGCCGACGCTCATGCCGGGGTTAGTGCCGTAGGTCACCATCGGCTGCAGCGCGCTGCCGTCGAGTGTCACTTCC
The DNA here is from genome assembly GCA_041912075.1 of Anaerolineae bacterium. GTDB lineage: Bacteria > Chloroflexota > Anaerolineae > SSC4 > Amarolineaceae > SSC4. The sequence continues at coordinate 5,356 of JAYRNS010000443.1, read as the reverse complement.
CGGTCGAAGTGGGCACCCTCGTCGCTGACCAATGTGCGCCAGCGTGCCACCGCCGCGTCGAAGGCTTCGCCCTGCGGCGCATAACGGCGCCCGCGCAGGTAGGCAAACGTCGTCTCGTCCGGCGCAATCAAACCGGCGCGTGCCCCCCCTTCGATGCTCATGTTGCAGATGGTCATGCGCTGTTCCATCGACAGACTGCGAATGAGCGAGCCACGGTACTCGAAGACGTGCCCGGTGCCGCCGCCCACACCGATACGCCGGATGATAGCCAGGATGATGTCCTTGGCGGTGACACCGCGGCCCAGGGTCCCTTCCACATTGATGGCAAACGTCTTGGGTTTGCCCATCAGCAGGCACTGCGTCGCTAGCACGTGCCCCACCTCGCTGGTGCCGATGCCAAATGCCAGTGCCCCGAACGCGCCGTGCGTCGAGGTGTGGCTGTCGCCGCACACGATCGTCATGCCGGGCTGGGTGATGCCGAGCTCCGGGCCGATGACGTGCACGATGCCCTGGGTGTCGCCTTCGATATCGAAAAGCGTCAGCCCAAAATCGGCGCAGTTTTCGCGCAGGGTACGCACCTGGTGGGCCGCATCGGCCGGCCAGAGCTGGATGTCGACCTGGCGCGTGGGGATGGCATGATCCATCGTGGCAAACGTGCGGTCCGGCCGGTGCACCGGCAGGCTGCGCTCGCGCAGCATCGTAAAGGCCTGCGGCGAGGTCACTTCGTGAACCAGGTGCGCATCGACGTACAGTACCGGCGGTGCACCCGGGTCTTGGGTCACCACGTGCGCATCCCAGATTTTGTCGAACAGGGTCTGTGGCATATGTTCTCCTATCACGCGCGCACCGTCTGCTCTTCCTCTTCCTCTACCACCCCTTCATTGGCCGCCTCGATCGCCGCGACCTGCTCCAGCGGTGCAATGCGCCAAAAGTTGGGCCGCTCGGCGTCCCAGTTTTCCAGGATGGTCCGGGCGCGTGGGCTGCCCGTGTGCGCCAGATGGGTAGCGAGCAGGGTTCGTAACTCGGTCTGGTGCTCCGGCTGCTCCACCCGCCCAAGACCCACCAGTTCTCGATTGGTCCGTTCGGGCTGGCGGCCGTAGGGATCGTAGACGTACGCCGTGCCTCCCGTCATGCCGGCCGCAAAGTTGCGCCCGGTTTTGCCCAGAACGGCCACCACGCCGCCGGTCATATATTCACACCCGTGGTCGCCCACCCCTTCGACCACCGCCCGCGCCCCGGAGTTACGCACGGCAAACCGTTCACCGGCACGACCGCCGGCGTACAGCTCACCGCTCGTGGCCCCGTAGAGGGCTGTGTTGCCCAGGATGACGTTGTGATGCCAGACGAACTGCGCCGCCGCTGGCGGCCGGATGACGATCGTGGCCCCACCCAGGCCCTTGCCGACGTAGTCGTTGGCCAGCCCGGTGAGGTCCAGCGTCAAGCCGCGCAGACCGAATGCGCCGAAGCTCTGGCCCGCGGCGCCCACAAAGCGCACGTTGATGCTGCCGGCTGGCAGACCATCTGGCCCGTACCGGCGCGCCAGTTGGCCTGCAAGGCGCGCACCTACCGTGCGGTCGGTGTTGTGAATTGCATACGACAGCTCAACTGGCATTGTCATCGATGCTTCCAGCGCAGCCAGGGCATCGCCCGTCAACCGGTCACCCAGATCAGCGCCGCGCAGCAAGGGGTTGCGCGGCTCGGTGTTGCGCCGTGGGCGACCCGTGTCGGGCACCCACAGCAGGGGGAGCAAGTCGAGCGCGGGGCCTGATGTGCCAACCTGAACCTGTTCCAGCAGCTCAGTATGGCCGATGATTTCATCCAGGCTGTGCGCGCCCAGGCTGGCCAGGATTTCGCGTACCTCCTCGGCCACCTGGGTCATGAAGGCCATGACCATTTCCGGTTTGCCGGGGAATTTGGCGCGCAGGTCGGCGCGCTGCGTGGCAATGCCGACGGGACACGAGTTGTTGTGACACTGCCGCGCCATCAGACAGCCCTCGGCCACCAGGGCCGCGGTACCAAAGCTGAACTCGTCGGCGCCCAACAGCGCGGCGATCACCACGTCACGCCCAGTCTTGAACCCGCCGTCCACCCGTACGCGTACACGCCCACGCAGGTTGTTGATCAGCAGCGTCTGCTGGGTTTCGGCCAGACCCAGCTCCCATGCCGCACCCGCGTGTTTGATCGAGCTGAGCGGCGAGGCGCCGGTGCCCCCGTTGCAGCCGCTGATCTGAATCACGTCGGCGTGCCCCTTGGCCACACCCGCCGCCACCGTGCCCACCCCCGCCTCAGCCACCAGTTTGACCGAAACCAGGGCATCGGGGTTGACCTGTTTCAGATCGAAGATCAGCTGCGCCAGGTCTTCGATGCTATAGATGTCGTGATGCGGCGGCGGTGAGATGAGGGCCACACCCGGCGTCGTGTGACGGATACGTGCGATTTCAGCGCTCACTTTGTGCCCTGGCAGCTGTCCGCCTTCGCCGGGTTTCGAACCCTGGGCCATCTTGATTTGCAGCTCGGCGGCTGACATCAGATAGGCCGGCGTCACGCCAAACCGGCCGGAGGCGACCTGTTTGATCTTGCTGTTGCGCTCGTTGCCAAAACGTTCGGGCCCCTCACCACCCTCACCACTGTTGCTGGCGCCGCCCAGCCGGTTCATGGCCATGGCCAGCGTTTCGTGCGCCTCGGCACTCAGCGAGCCATGCGACATCGCCGCCGTCGAAAAGCGGCGCAGAATGGCCACTGCCGGCTCGACGTCGTCCAGCGCAACCGGTGTGCGGCCCGACGCGCCAATCCGCAGCATGTCACGAATCTCGGTGGGTGGTCGCTGTTCCACCAGTGTGGCATAGCGCTGGTAGACGTCGGTGAGCTCAGTCGAGCCGGCGCCGGCCTCAGAGGGGCCGGCCAACCGCTTGCGCGGCTGCACCAGGCCAACGACTTCCTGGAGGGCACGGATCACCTCGGGGTTGAAGGCGTGGTATTCGCCACCCCGTCGTGCTTTGTAAAAGCCGTAACTGTCCAGCTGCTTGCCTGCCAGGGCGGCATCGCCCGCAGGAAAGGCGTTGGCGTGCCAGGCCATCACCATCGCAGCCAGATCGTCATACGTGACCCCACCGATCCGGAAGTTGGGCGTACCGGCAAACGCGTCCTGTGCCAGTTCGTTGTTCAGGCCAAAGGCCTCGAAGATCTGCGCACCGCAGTAGGCATCCAGGGTGGCGATGCCCATTTTGGACATGATCTTGAGAATGCCCTTTTCGAGCGATTTGACAAAGTTCGCCTCCGCCTGCGGGTAGGCAAACCCGGCCGCATGGCGACCGCCCTCCTCCAACATGCCAGCGATCGACTGCAGCGCCAGCCAGGGATTGATGGCGTTGGCCCCATAGCCCAGCAACACAGCAAAGTGATGGACCTCGCGCGGCTCACCCGACTCGACAATCAGGCTCGTGTGCATGCGCTGACCCGTGTCGATCAGGTGGTGGTGCACCGCGCTGACGGCCAGGAGAGATGGAATCGGCAGCTGCCCGGCATCGACCCGGCGATCGCTCAAAATGAGCAGCGAATCGCCGGCGCGGACCGCCGCTTCGGCCTCGGCGCACACACGTGTCACGGCGCTGCGCAGACCCGCGGCACCTTCGCTGTGCGGCCAGGTACTGTCGAGCGTACGCACCTGAACGACGGTTCGACCATTGGTCGCGCCGGCCGCGTTCCCCGCGTACGCGCGCAGGGCCGCCAGGTCGGTATTGGTGAGGATTGGGCTCGGCAGCTCGAGCAAACGCGCCGCTGCCGGGGTCTCGCTCAATAAACTGGCGCGGTGACCCAAACGCTGCGTCAGCGACATGACCAGCGTCTCGCGTAAGGAGTCGATCGGTGGGTTGGTGACTTCGGCAAACCGCTGTTTGAAGTAATGAAACAACGGCCGCGGCACGTGTGACATGACGGCGGCCGGCGTGTCGTCGCCCATCGAGCCGACGGGTTCGTTGCCAGCTTTCCACATCGGGCGCAGCACCACCAACAGTTCTTCGCGTGTGTACCCAAAGGCAGCTTGCAGCGTGGTCAAAGAGAGCTGTCGATGTTCGTCCCAGCCGTTCGACCTGGTTAATTGGCCATTGGCAGGGTGCGGCCCACCGTTCCACACGCGCCGCCGTACGTCGTCCAGCGTTACCAGATTCTGCGCCAGCCACTCGCCGTACGGCTGTCGCGCCACAAAGCGGCGTACGATTTGCGCGTCGTTTTCGATCAGACGGTTGGCCGTGTCGACTGCCAGCATCTCACCGGGACGCAGCCGGCCGTGCTGCACGACCCGCGCATCGTCAACGGGCACGGCACCGGCTTCGGACGACATGATCACCAGCCCATCATCCATGATGGTAAAACGTGCCGGGCGCAGACCGTTGCGGTCGAGCACGCTGCCCACAATCGTGCCGTCGGTGAAGCTGATGGCGGCCGGGCCATCCCACGGTTCTTGCAGACAGCTGTGGTAGTGATAGAACGCGCGCTGCTCTGCTGTCACGTCGGTGGTGTGTTCCCAGGCCTTCGGTACCATCATCATCAGGGCATGGCGGATGTCGCGCCCGGACTGGACGAGGAGGTCGAGGGCGTTATCGGTCATGGCCGAGTCACTGCCGTGTGGCGCAATGACCGGTGCCAGTACCGCCGCGTGTGCACCCCACAAGGGTGAACGCATCAGGTCGGCCTCACGTGCCCGCATCCAGGCGGTGTTGCCTTGCAGCGTGTTGATCTCGCCGTTGTGGCACATCAGCCGGAAGGGTTGGGCATATTCCCAGGTGGGAAAGGTATTGGTACTGTAGCGCTGGTGAAACACCGCAATGGCTGTTTGGTAGTCGGGATCGCTGAGATCCGTGTAGAAGCGCGGCAGCTGCGGTGCGACAAACAGTCCTTTGTAAACGATCGTTTGTGCAGACAGAGATGGAATGTAAAAATTGCTGATGCTTTCGGCCCATGTGCGCTGCGTGGCCCGCTTGCGCACCAGGTACAGACGGCGCTCGAACTCCGGACGCGGCACCGCCGCCGGACGCGCCACCAGGACCTGCTCGATGTAGGGGCGCAGCTGCTGCGCCCACTGACCCAGCGCATCGCCGTCCACAGGTACGTCGCGCCAGGTCAGCAGGTCGAGTTCGTATTCACGCACGGTCTCTTCGAGCAGTGTACGCGCCCGGGCGCGATGTTCCAGGTTGTAGCGCGGCAGGAAGACCATGCCGGCCGCCAGATCGCCACGGGCGGGAACCAATTTTCCCTGCTGCACCAGCTCACGCGCCATGAGCTTGTACGGCAGCTGCGTCAGAACCCCGGCACCATCACCGCTCTTGCCATCGGCGGCCACTGCACCACGGTGCGCGTG
>JAYRNS010000442.1:0-1996 GCA_041912075.1 Anaerolineae bacterium | reverse complement strand
GCACTCGATGTGGTTGAAAACATCAATCTCCTCATCGTGTTGAATCGAGCCGGTACCGCAGGGTCCGCAGCCACATTGAGCCCGTTCACCTACCTGGCCGCGCTTTGTGCCACTGTCAAATTCACCCTCATTGCCGTCACCCTGCTGTTTCTCCTAGCCTATGCCATCCACTGGTCATGGCGACGCCTGCGGCGTTCGGGCTGATCCCAGTGCGTATCCGTGACCGCTGGTGGGTAATGGCCGCCATCAGCGCCTTTGTCCTCCTGAGCATCCTGACCTATCTGGAATCCGAAGAAGACGCCTTTATCTACTACCGCTATGCCTGGAACTGGGTGCATGGTCTGGGACTGGTCTTCAACCCGGGCGAGCTGGTGGAGGGCTTCTCCAGCCCTGTGTGGATGCTGTTCATCGCGTTCCTGGGGCGTCTGGGTTTCTACCTGCCGCGGGCTGCGCCGGCCCTGGGCATCGTGTGTGGTGCACTGACGCTGATGGCCACCTACTACCTGGCACGAACCGTGGGTCTTGACCGTTGGGGCCGCCTGGCCAGTGTATGGGGCGTGGCGTTGGCTTATCCCTTCATCGTGTGGGCCCGCAGTGGTCTGGACACGCCCTGGTACACCCTGGTGCTGGTGCTGTTTGTGGCCACTTACCTGGCAGCGGAACATCCACTGGCATCACCGGTCACAGGGCGGACACGGTTTCTGGCGCTGCTGCTGCCGGTCGTGGCAGTGTCACGCCCCGAGGGCGTCCTGCTGGCGATTCCAGTGCTGATAGACCGCTGGCGCAGTGGACGGGATGGCCGCGGTGCCTGGCGTTACCTGGCGGCCTTGGGGTTTGGTGTCGGTCTGCTGCTTGTCTGGCGTTATGTCACGTTCGGTGCGCTGCTGCCCAACACCAGTGTCAAAATCCACCCTGAATACATTTTTCGCTCGAGCTACCAGCTGGTCACCTTTGCCACCTACTTTGCCGGCTTACTGGTTCTTGTTCCGCTGATCGCCTGGCTGCGTCACCGGCTGGACCGGCGGCTGTCCTTTATCGTGCTCGTGGTGCTCCTGGTAACAGTGCTCTACCAGATCATCACCGGCGGTGACCAGAAGTGGTACTTCCGCTTCTGCGTGCCGGCACTGCCGCTCTGGATGGTCCTGTTTTGGGGATCGTTGGCTGGGCTGTTCGGAGAACGTGTGCAGGGCTGGGCAGTGTGGCAACGTCGTGTGTTGTACGGGGGGCTGCTCGTGCTTATCCTGGCCACCTCCATGGTCGACATTGGGCGCGTGTGGCAGGTGCCGCAGGTGCTGGCCCGCGTCCAGGAAGAATGGACCGACCCCTACGCCAGCATCGAACACCTGCCGTTTTCCGACCGGGCGCACGTCGTCATGGCACGCTGGATTGCCGATAATGTGCCCGATGGCGCCGTTGTGGCCTACGGTCAAATGGGCAAGGCGCCGTACTACGCGGCGCAAACGGGCCGGCAGATTCGTTTCATCGACACGTTGGGGCTGACGGACCGCACCATCGGTCAGCTCTACGGCCTGCCCAGCCGGGTGGGTGGCGTCATCGGTGCCCTGCGTGCCGGTGATTCATTCGCCACCGCGGTCAGCGCCGCCCGTCACGACCTGGCCAACCGCCTGCAGCACTACCTGCTCGACGAGCGCCGGCCGGATCTCATCATCGTCGAGTCTCGCTTCGCCGACGACCTCTTCATGGCCGCCCTGTTGTCCAGCGAGCAGTTTCGTCAGGACTACGTGCTAGTGGCCGCCGTGCCACCCGGGCCAAATCCTTATGCGGTCGTGTACAGCCGCCGGGCCAACTTCCAACCCCTGACCCCCAACCCCTGACCTCACCCCCACACCGCGCCGCCAAACCACCATGCCAGCATCGCCACCACACCGACCAGGATCCTCGGCTCCTGGAAGGGGCTCGTGGCGTGTTTGGCGTCTTTGATCGACATTTCTCGGACCTGGCGGAAGATGACGACCGGTGTCACGACCAGGGCCAG
>JAYRNS010000441.1:0-1928 GCA_041912075.1 Anaerolineae bacterium | reverse complement strand
TACGGCGAGATCCTCGGCGCGCACATGGTGGGACCCGAGGTCACCGAGCTGCTGCCGGAGATCATCCTGGCCAAGACCTGGGAACTGACACCGGAAGAGATCGCACGCAGCGTCCATGCACACCCCACACTGTCCGAAGCGGTCATGGAGGCCGCGCACGCAGCATTGGGTGCGGCGATTCATATTTAAAGAGAGAAAATAGATGACCGATAACACCCGCATCCCCATCGAGCTCGACCCCGAGCCGCCGCGTCACAGCTGGCGGGAGGAGCACCTGACGCCTGGCCGGCGCCCGGATTGGCTGCGCGTGCGCGCCCCGGACAGCCCGCAGTACCAGCAGCTCAAAGGCCTGTTCCGCGGCAAGACGCTGCACACGGTGTGTGAGGAAGCGGGCTGCCCCAATATCGGCGAATGCTGGCACGCCGGCACGGCCACCTTCCTCCTGCTGGGTGACACCTGCACCCGTTCCTGTGGCTTCTGCAAGATCAAGACCGGGCGTCCGCCGCTGCTCGACCTGCTCGAACCGCAGCGGGTGGCCGAGTCGGTGGAAGCCATGGGACTGCGGCATGCGGTACTGACATCGGTCAACCGTGACGAGCTGCCCGATGGGGGTGCGTTCATCTTTGCCGAAACGATTGCCCAAATCCGGGCGCGTCTGCCCGAATGCACCATCGAAGTGCTGATCCCCGACTTCGAGGGAAATACAGCGGCGCTGCAGAAGGTCATGGACCAGCGTCCGGAGATATTGAACCACAACGTCGAAACGGTGCCGCGCCTGTACGCCCGCGTGCGCCCGCAGGCACGCTACACTCGCTCGCTGGAGGTGCTGCGCCGCGCCAAAGAGATGGATCCGGGGGCGCTGACCAAATCGGGCATGATGGTCGGCCTGGGCGAACGTTTGGAAGAGGTCCTGCAGGTGCTGGACGACCTGCGCACCCATCACGTGGACATCGTAACGATCGGCCAATACCTCCAACCCAGCCGGCATCACCTGCCGATCGAGCGGTACTATAGCCCCGACGAGTTTGCCGCGTTACGCGCCGCGGCGGAAGACCGGGGTTTCGGCTGGGTGGAGTGCGGACCGCTGGTGCGGTCATCGTATCACGCCGAGCGTGCGGCACACAGCCGGATGCAGCTGGCACGACGCACAGACCATACACTAGAATAAGTTGAAAGGGTAGGAAAGCAGGCATGAGGACGTACCCACAAGTCAACCCCCTTGAGTGGAACACCGTACAGCCGCATATAGACTGTCTGCTGGCAGCCGAGCTGAATGGCAGTAACGTGGACGGCTGGCTGCAGCAGTGGAGTGACCTGACCGCCGTCATCACCGAAACGATCGCCCAGATCTATCGCGAAGTCTCGGAAAACACGGCTGACCCGGAAGCTGAAAAGCGCTTCCTCGTCATGGTCGAAAACACGATTCCCGCAGCGACCAAGGCCGAGCAGGCGCTGCGCCAAAAGCTCCTGGCCGTCGGTGACTATACCCCGCCACTCGATACCGTGCTCGTGCTCAAGCGTTTTCGCACCGAGGCCAGCCTGTTTCGCGAGGAGAACATCCCGCTGCAGACCGAGCTGATGAAGTTGGGCAATGAGTACGACAAAATCATCGGCGCGATGACAATCGACTGGGAAGGGACCGCAGAAACCATTCCCCAAGCCCTCCTGCACCTGCGCGAGAAGGACCGCGGCGTACGCGAACGTGCCTGGCGGCAGGTCATGGATCGCTATTTGGAAGACCGTAGTAAGCTGAACGAGCTCTACCTGGCGATGCTGGCGCGCCGCCGCCAGGTGGCACGCAACGCTGGCTTCGACAACTTCCGTGCCTACCAGTGGCAGGTTATGATGCGTTTCGACTACACCCCGGAGGACGCCTACACCTTCCACGCCGCGATCGAAGAAACGGTCGTGCCGGTAGCGCGCAAACT
>JAYRNS010000440.1:0-3570 GCA_041912075.1 Anaerolineae bacterium | reverse complement strand
TCTCCTGGCCAGTATCCTGATCATCACCGGCACGCTCAATCTGCAGCAGATGACCGAAGCGACGCGGCCGGTCTGGCAGTACCTCTGGGTGCTGGTGGCGTTCGTGCCCTTTTTCATCACCGCCCTGGCCGAAACCAACCGCTCACCGTTCGACCTGCCAGAAACCGAAAACGAGCTCGTGGCCGGTTATCAAACCGAATACGGCGGCATTAAATTTGCCCTGTTTTATATGGCCGAATACATCAACATGATCACGTCGAGCGCTCTGATGGCTACCCTCTTTTTGGGCGGCTGGCGTGGTCCGTTTGTGGATCAAATTCCCGTGCTCGGTGTGTTCTACCTGTTCATCAAAATCGTTTTCCTGCTCTTTTTGTTCATCTGGGTCAGGTCGAGCGTGCCGCGTGTGCGCTTCGACCAGCTGATGAATTTGAACTGGAAATTTCTGCTGCCGCTGTCACTGGCTTACCTGGCCATCACCGCGGTGTTGAAAGTTTTTCTCGGATAATTGCCGTCGCGTAGGACATTTGCCATGCCAACGATCAGCAGCGCCGTACAAGGCACCGTCGAAATCGCCAAAGCGATGGGTACCACCCTCAAGTACCTGTTCCAAAAACCGGTTACGGTGGAATTTCCCGAACAGCCCGCGTCGGTCTATCCCCGTTTCCGGGGACGTCACTACCTGCGTCGCTACGAAAATGGGCTGGAGCGCTGTATCGGCTGTGCCCTGTGTGAAGCCGCCTGCCCCACCGGGGCGATTTTGGTGGAAGCGGCCGAAAATACGGAAACGCAGCGTTATTCGCCTGGCGAGCGTTACGCCCGGGTCTATGAGATCAATCTACTGCGCTGTGTGTTCTGTGGTGATTGTGAAGAGGCGTGCCCGGTCGAGGCCATTGTCTTGGGACACGATTTTGCGCTGGCGGTGTACGACCGCCGCGATGCGGTTTTGACGAAACAAGACCTGCTGAACCCGCCCGAGCCGAACGTCGTGATTCGGCCCGATGCCTAAGCAGCGTTGCCAAGTCTCGGAGACTTGGCAACGCTGTCGGCGAGCTGAAAATAGGTGGTCCATGTCGTTCATTTTGTTTATACCACTGGCCCTCGTTGCCACCGCCGCGGCTGCCGGCGTCGTCCTGGGGCGCAAGCCGGTTCATAGCGCGCTGTTCCTGCTGCTGAACTTCGCCACCCTGGCTGTGATGTACATTGGACTCAACGCGCAGTTCCTGGCGGTTGTGCAAATCATTGTCTATGCCGGTGCCATCGTCGTTCTGTTCTTGTTTGTCATCATGCTGTTGGGTTGGCGCACCACCGACACGGTCGATCCTTCACGACGCTGGACACGCTATCTGGCACTGGTTCTGGGAGGCATTCTGGTGCTCGAACTGGTCTTTGTCATCGGCCAGGTTGTGCTCGGCACCACCACCCCAGCGGCCGCCGGCGCACCGGGCGGTGGCAGTGCGCAGGCGATTGGCGAAGCCCTGTATACGTCGTACCTGCTGCCGTTCGAGATTACGTCGGTGCTGCTGCTGGTGGGTATCATCGGCGCCATCGTGCTCAGCCGCCGCCCGTCGAGGTCATAACGCGATGGTTCCAACCTATTACTACATTATCCTGAGTGGCCTGTTGTTTGTGTTGGGTGCCGTGGGCGTGCTGGTGCGGCGCAATGCCCTGATCATCTTCATGTGCGTCGAGATGATGCTCAATGCCGTCAACCTGTCGTTTGTGGCCCTGGCCAACCAGTTTGGGCGGCTCGACGGGCAGGTGTTCGTCGTCCTGGTCATGGCCGTGGCCGCGGCGGAGGTGGCGGTTGGTCTGGCGATCGTCATCGCCCTGACGCGCCATCGTGATTCTACCAACGTCGACGAGATCAACCTGCTCAAGTGGTGACCCAACCGGCGAGCCGCCACAGCCAAGCCAACCGGCTGTGGATGATCGTGGTCTTGTGCATCGCCTGGGCCGTGTTCAGCTCGGCCTTGACAGCCGAATCGTTATGGCTGGATGAAGTCAGCAGCATCTTCAACGCCCAACTGCCGGCGCCGCAGGTGGTGCAGGCGGCCGCAGCTGACACGCATCCGCCGCTTTATTATCTGCTGCTGCACGTTACCATCAAGATACTGTTTGGCGATCAGGCGCTGTCCGGCAGCCCCGGCGAGTTCGTTGCCCGCCTGCCGTCGGCAGCAGCCGCCCTGCTCAGCGTGGCCGTGATGCTCCCGCTGGGAAAACGGTCCTTGCGCGGTGTCCCGGTTGGTGCGACCCATCTGCCTGGCATCGTGGGTCTGATGGCGGCACTGCTGCTGGCGCTGTCGACGTACGAGCGCTGGTATGCACAGGAAGCGCGCATGTACGCCCAGCTCACCCTGGGCGGCATCCTGTCGACCTACCTGCTGCTGCGGGCGCTGGACCAGCGGGCGTGGCGTGCGTGGCTCGTTTATGCGGCGGTGGCGGTGGCCGGGCTGTACACGCACTACTATTTTTTGATGGTGCTGCTCTTTCAAAATGTGTTCGTCGTAGGCTGGCTGGTGGTCCAGGCACGGCGTGAGCGGTCCGCCAGCGGCGCGATGCGTTGGCTGGTGACCCAGGGTATCATCCTGGCGGCGTTTGTCCCCTGGCTGCCCACGCTGCTGACCCAGGTCGGACGCGGCGAGGGGCTGTGGATTGCCCTGGCCGTGGGCCGGCCCGGCCTCAGTGACCTGGTGTACACCGCCAAGCTGTACACCGGTATTCCATCCGTGGGGCCGGCACTGCTGAGCGGCGCGGGTTATCTGCTGGCTGGTGGCCTGGGGCTGTGGGGGATGTGGCAGGTGCGGCGGCGCGAATGGCGGCGGGCGGTGGTCCTGGCCAGCCTGTACTTTCTGATACCGGTGGGTACGGCCTTTTTGGTCTCGCAGTGGCGACCGATCTTTGCGCAGCGTTATGTGCTGCTGGCGCTGCCGGGGTGGTGTCTGTTGGTGGCACTGGGTCTGGGTGCCCTGCCATCGCTCACGCTGCGCCGGCTGGCGCTCGCTGCGCTGGCTGTGCTGATGGTAGCCAATGTCACAGTGCAGGCGCTGACACCAGAAAACCCGCCCTGGCGTGACGTGGCAGCCTGGGTCAAGACGCAAGCCAGGCCAGGCGATTTTGCCGTGTTTATCCCGTCGTTCCACTGGCGGCCGTTCGTCTACTACGCCGGACGAGCGGTCGATTACCAGGACGAGCTGTGGCTGCCGAACGACGACCTGGACTGGAGAGCGCAGTTCGCCGAGGCTGCCGCCGGTCACCGGCGCATCTGGCTCATCTGGTGGCGGGCCCATTGGGGTGACCCTGACGGACGTGTCCAGGCCATGCTGGCGCAGCAGGGTCAGTTGGTAACGGAGCGCCAGTTTCCAGGTATCGACCTGGTGCAGCTGTACGATTTGCAGGGCGGTGCGTTGAGGCCGTGAGGCGTGAGGGCGTGAGGCGTGAGGGCGTGAGGCGTGAAGATGTGAGGCGTGAGGGCGTTAGGCTTGGAGGTTGGGGCGGATGCAGTGGCTAGATATTGTATTCGGTAGTTGGCTCTCGCAGGACGCGGCCGCGTTGTTGGGGGATCATGACGAG
>JAYRNS010000439.1:0-4493 GCA_041912075.1 Anaerolineae bacterium | reverse complement strand
CGCTTCGCCCAGCCGGGCGCCGATGGCCCGATAGATCGGCTGCGCTTCCTCGTAGCGCGCCCGCGCCTCCGGGTACTCCGACAACCTCACATGCACATCGCCCAGCGCCTTGATGCAGTTCGCTTCGCCCAGCCGGTCGCCGATGGCCCGATAGATCGGCTGCGCTTCCTCGTAGCGCGCCCGCGCCTCCGGGTACTCCGACAACTGAACATGCACATCGCCCAGCGCCTGGATGCAGTTCGCTTCGCCCAGCCGGGCGCCGATGGCCCGATAGATCGGCTGCGCTTCCTCGTAGCGCGCCCGCGCCTCCGGGTACTCCGACAACCTCACATGCACATCGCCCAGCGCTTCAAAACAAATTGCTTTGGATCGAGGGTCGGTAACGCGTCCAGCACTTATAGCTTCCAGGACCGCTCTTGCGAGAGCCTCCAGTTTGCCAAACTCAAATCGGTTGTACCACTCGATAGCCTGGGCATCGAAAATGTCGGCCGCCGTACCTTCTCCGGCGATAATTCGGTGGTAGATCGTCTCCACGCGCCAGGCCGTCTCATCCTGATCCTGCCGCGCGCAGAAGTCTGCCGCCCGCCGGCTCAACGCCAGGTAGCGCTGGCGGTCGTCGCGCCACAGGCGATCGAGCAGCGGGTCTCTCGTGCGCTCGTGCACGTTGTGGCCGCGGCCGGGGAAGGTCTCGACGTAGGACAACGTGGTCAGCCGGTCGTAGATTGGCTGGGCCTCGGCCAGCGGCTTGTCCAACAGCGCGGCCAGAAACGCCGCGTCGAACCAATGCGGGATCGCCGCCGCCCAGACGGCCGCGCGCACCTCTGGCTCCAGGTTGGCCAGGCTCCACTCCATGAGCACCCACTCGCGCTCGGCGTCGCTCTGCGCCGCCTGCAAGCGCGCCAGGATGTCGCCGGTCATGGCAGGTCCTTTCGCCGCGGCAGGCCCTCGATCACCTTGATGATGGCTGCCGGCTTGCCCTCCAGAGCATGGCAGACGCCGGCTAGCCAGTTCAACGGCGAGTTGTTGGGAATGTACAGGCCCAGCCCCTCGATCACCGGCAGCCAGTGCCTGGCCTCGGGTACGCCAAAGAGGCGGTGCTCATAGCAACAGGCGCCCCACTCGATATTGAGCTTATCCGGCACGTCTTGGCCGGCGATCACCACCCGCACTGCGTCGACCGTAGCCACGCGCGCCAAGAACGGCCCACTCAGCCACTCCCGGATCTCAGCCGTTGCCGCTTCGTAGGTGTCGAACAACACCAGGAACGGCTCAGACAGCGCCTGCACGTCGTCAAACCAGGCTTCGGTCAAGGCTGCGCGGCGGTAACTGCGGTCCTGCGGGCTGTCAGACTGCAAGGCCACGTTGATGTGGTTGTTGATGCCCAACAGCCAGTTGCGGTCGATCTTGACCGATGCCGCCCGCTGAAGCTGTGCAACCTGGCCGGTGAACTGGCGCAGCCGATCCCACGAAACGGCGCGGCCGGTGCGGTAGAAGATCTCGGCCACGTCCACCGTGCTGCCACGCAGTTGGATCGACACATGGCGGGCAGTGGCAGGGATGCTTCCCTGGCAGTGGGCCAGCAAGGTGGTCTTGCCGCTGCCGCTCTCGCCGCACAGCAGCAGAATGCGACGCTCGCAGTCGCGCTGGGTCAGCGCTGCGAACGCGCGGCGCTCATTTTCGTAGTCGGCGATAGTGGATGTCATTGCTTCGCTGTTGGGGTCTTGGGGTCTGGCCTGACCTTGATTTCCTGTCCTTCGCCCAGTTGCAGGTTGTCCTTGACGGCTACATCGGCGCGGCCCACGTCGATCTCCTGCTCCTTGCCGATCTGCTTGTTGCCGCTGATGACAACGCTGGGCCGGGTTTCAGATGATGTCGTTGACGTTGCTGCCGGGGCCGGCTCGCGGGTCGTCAGGTCGGCCTCCACGCCTTCCTTGCTGGCCTTTATGAAGAAGCGGCTGACCTGCTTGCGGAAGATCAGCAGAACGACGATGACCGCAATGGTGACAATCAGGACGATCAAAACCGTGTCGCTCATAGTTCACCTCACTGGCGCTGGCCGTGTGGCGGATACTCGTCGCCAAAGGCTGGGGTTCGATGCCATTTGACCTGTATGAACCCATCGGCGCAAATAGCCACACTCATTCGTCACGGCAATCATCGGTGCACCTTCGGTGATGAGCATACCGTCAAAGTCGTTGCTGCGCAGTGCCCGAACCTGGCCGGGCCTGCGCTGTGGGCACGGAAATCGCCTATCCCTATCATACGCCCCGCGGGGTGGTTGTCAACGGTGGATTTTGGTGGGGATAAAAAAGCCCTCAACATCCGCAGGTTGGGTAGTCAGTTCCCAAATCATGCTGTCTGTGGTATACTGTTTCCTGTAACGTCATAACGCTATCTTTACCACTGGAGGTAAACCATGGCTACACAGACAGTCAACCTGGTCGTGAAGGTGCCTGAGACCTTACGCAAGCGCGCACGGGCTGTGGCCGCGCTGCGCGGCGAAACGATCTCTGACGTTGTGCGCAGCGCACTGGCGGACTACATCGAGCGCGCCCAGAGTGCACCCGACGATGTGCTTTTTGCCGACCGGGTGTTAACCCATATCGCCGAGGGCGCACCCACCTACTCCCATGAAGACGTGTGGGGCGAGATCGAACAACGTGAGGCCGCCGGTGAGTTACCGGATTAGGTACTCCGCAGAAGCCAGACGCGCGCTGCCACGCCTGCCCGGGCGCTATCGTCAGCGCGCCCGGCGCGCCATCGAGGCCCTGGCCAAAACGCCGCGACCAGCCGCAGCAGAGGAACTGCTGGGCCGGCCGGGCATCTTTCGCATGTGGTTGAACGGCTGGCGCATCATTTACTTTGTCAACGATGAAGCTGGTGTGCTGCTGATTGTCGGTATTCGCCACAAAACAGGACCAGAGACCTATGAGAACCTGGATCTCGACCAAACCTGAGAAGCTGTTCCTCGTGCCCGGGCACCGCCGTTAGGTACCCCAGCGCGCGGCCACCCACTGTACCTCGTCCACGCTGATGCGGTGGTTGCCGTCGCGGTCCAGGCGCGGGTCCCAGGCCGGGTCGCCGGGCCGGCTGTTCCAGGCATTGGCGGCCAGGCTGACGTCGGCCACTGTCACGTGGCCATCGCCGTTGAGATCGCCGGGTACGGGCAGGCCGCCACTGGTGACGATGATGGTCAAGTGGGCGGTGTCCGTCGCGCTGCGGTTGTCCCAGACAGTCACGGTGACGTCGTAGACCCCTGGTTGCTGGAAGGTATTGTAGGACGTTGCGCCCCAATAAACGTTGCCATCACCATAATCCCACTGGATGTTGCCAATGCTGCCGTCGGGGTCGTAACTACCGCGGGCGTAGGTGGTCACGTCGAGCGGTGCCGGCCCGCCGTAGGTGCTGGACCAGGCCACGGCCACCGGTGGCTGGTTGGGTGCCGTGGCGTCGACCTGCACGGCGTTGCTGGTCGTGGTGCCCTGGTTGTCGCTCACGGTGAGCAGGACGACGTATTGGCCGGCCACGGTGTAGGTGTGGCTGGGGTTGGCCCCGGTCGACGTGCTGCCGTCGCCAAAGTCCCAGAAGTAGCTGGTGATGCTGCCGTTGGGATCGGTCGAGCCGGCCGAGCTGAAGGTGACCGGCAGCGGCACATCGCCGGCCGCCGGGTTAGCGGCGGCGACGGCCACCGGCCACTGGTTGCCGCCGGTACCAAGCTGGGTGTAACCGGCGCGATAGTTGACAAAGGGCGCCTCGTTGCGCATGAGTGCGCCGATCAACAGGCTGACACTGCCCGCGCCGGCGACGTTGGGGGCCGTCTCGGCCAGCGGCGAATTGGAAAACAGGAAGCCCTTCGGATCGAGCACGGTGCCGTTGGCGCTGATGCGCATGCCGTAGAGGTCGCCGCGCGCGTCGAGCTGGTCCAGGGTCCAGGGCGCAAAACGGTTGCGCTGGTCCTGGAAAACCAGCACAAACTGATTCCCATCCCAGGTCACACGCGGCCGGTACTGGTTGCCGCTCCAAGGGGTCAGGTTCACCATGGGTGACACCGTGCCGTTGACGTCGATCCGTCGTGCGAGCAGGTCGGTTTCGACGCCCGACGTCAGCTCTTGGGATTGGACCAACAGGGCGGTCGTGCCGTTGGAGGCCAGACCCAGCTCGAAAATCCCGTTGCCGCCGGCGGTCGAGAAGGGCCCGTGCAGCCAGAAAGAGGACGACAGAGTCCCGTTTGTATTGACAAAGACGCCGCCGGTATCGGCATTACTCTCGTCGTGGCTCCAGTTGCTATGCCAGGCAGCCAGCCAGCGCCCGCCCAATTCGACCACCGCCGGTGGCCGGCCGACGTACCCGCCGCCCAGGACCAGGGGCGTGGCATCGAGCACGACGCCGTCGCTGCCGCGCACGCGCGCGCCAATGGCGGAGATATACTGGGGGTTGCCCATGTACTTGCGGCCGATCACGAGGAAGGTGTCGCCCACGGCGGCGGTATCGGG
>JAYRNS010000438.1:0-8621 GCA_041912075.1 Anaerolineae bacterium | reverse complement strand
CTGTGCGGTGGCACGCATCTGGATGAAACCGGCACGATTGGTTTGTTCCTGATCACGTCGGAAGGCAGCATCGGTTCGGGTGTGCGGCGCGTCGAGGCGGTCACCGGTCGGGGGGCGCAGCAGCTGGCTCGCCAACGTCTGAGTATCGTGCGCCAAACGGCGTCGCTGTTGGGTGCGCCCGAAGATGAGCTGGCGACGCGCACTGCCGACCTGATGCAGACCAGCCAGGGTCTGCAAAAAGAGGTCGCACGTCTGCGCCAGGTACTGGCGCGGCACGAGATCGACGTGATCGCCGCCCAGGCCGCAGCGGTCGACGGTACCCAGGTGGTCGCGGTGCAGGTCGATGCGGCCGACATCGATACCATGCGCCAGATGAGCGATTGGCTGCGTGACCGGCTGGGTTCGTCGGTCGTTGTACTGGGCGCGGCCATCAACGGCCGGCCCAACCTGATCGCGGCCGTCACACCTGATCTGGTGAACCGCGGCGTGGACGCTGGTCAGTTGATACGGGTCATTGCGCCGGTCGTCGGCGGTGGCGGCGGCGGACGTCCCACACTGGCACAGGCTGGTGGCAAAGACCCGTCGCGTTTGCCCGAAGCCCTGGCGCAGGTTGTGCCCTGGGTAGCGGGACGTTTACGCGCCTGAACAAGGTTTGAATCATGGATCAAGTCATCGATGTGGCACCCAACGACACCATACCCGCTGTCCAACAACGCCTGGCCCAGACTCAGGCCAAACGGGTGGTGCTGGCTCTGGCCGACGGTGCCCACCAACTGGCCAACCAGGTGCGGCTCGAGCTGCTGCTGCGGCAGGCTGCCCGGCAGGATGTCGAGCTGGCATTGGCGACGCGCCACCTGGCTACGCAGGATGCGGCACGCCAGCTGGGCATGGCCGTTTTCAATACTGCAGCGCAGGCACAGACCGCCCGCACCTGGCCGTCACCGGCCGTGACCCTCGCCGCCGTCGCGCGCGAGCCAGCAGTCACGCGCCTGAACCGCCGGACCCAGCGCTGGCTCGACCGCGCACGGCGACCACGCACGGCACGCAGCCGCAACCGCGAGATCCAAAATATCAGCGGACGCGCCGTCAACCACCGCTGGCTGCAAGCCGGCGGGCTGCTGCTGCTGCTGGCCGTGATGTCGGCGGTCGTGATCGGCGGCATTCTTCTTATCGTGCCGGTCGGTACGATCACGATCGTACCCAGCCAACAGCCAGTGCTGGCCAGCGTGACGGTACGCGCCAGCCCGGCCACCGAGACCGTCGACGTGACCAACAACCTGGTACCGGCGCGCCAGCTGGAAGTGTTGGTGGAAGACACTGCCCAAATCCCGACGACCGGCAAGCGCGATGTGCCGGACCAGGCGGCCACCGGTACGATTACCCTGGTGAATCAGCGCAACCAGGATATCGTGGTGCCGGCCGGCACGATCGTGCGTACCTCTACCGGCAGCAACGTGCGCTTCAAGACACTGACCGACGTGACCGTAGGTCCGCGATCGTCGTCCCAGACGCGCATCGAGGCCCTGGACCCAGGTCCGGTGGGCAATGTACCGGCCGGGGTCATCAACCGGATCGACGGATTTGGCGTGGCGCTGCGGGTGCTCAACGAGGCGCGGACGGGGGGCGGCACGGTGCGCCAGGGTGGCACGGTGACGGCGGCCGACAAGGAACGGCTGCGGGCCAGCCTGCTGACCCAGCTGCAGCAGCGTGCTTACACCCGCCTGGGTGAACAGCTCGAAGAAGGGGAGTTCGTGCCACCGGAGTCGGTCGAAACCCTCGTCATGTCCATGGTCTACGACTCGTTTACCGACGAAGCCAAGGACAAAGTAGGGCTGACCATGCGTCTGCTGGCGCGTGCCATCGCGGTCGACGATCGCGGCGGGGAGGCGCTCGCGCTGCGCGCCTTACAGGAACAGATGCCACCCAACAGCCGGCTGCTGGCCGACTCGCTGAAGTACAACACGAGCACCTTTACGGTCCAGGAAGAAAACCAGCAGAAAGTGGTTGATTTCAGCGTTTCCGCCAGCGGTACCGTAGTCGAAGACGTGGACAGTGGACGTATCCGGGCGGCCGTCGTGGGTCTGACCCCGGCCGAAGCCCAGACGTACGTGCAGCAGACGTGGAACCTGCGCCAGCCACCGCTGGTCTCCGTCACCCCAGACTGGCTGGGCCGGCTGCCATACATTCCATTCCGGGTCAAGGTGGACGTCGATTACGACCGTGCCGTGGCCGGCGGTCAAACGCCCGGCAGCGCGGCGACACCATGAGCCAGGCCGGCCGGGCAGCCGGCCTGGCGCACGAGCTGCCACCTGGACGGCTGCTGGCGCTCGACGTGGGTGAGCGCCGGATTGGGGTGGCGGTGGGTGACGCACCAGGATGGCTGGTGCGTCCGCTCAGCGTGATCGAACGGACGTCGCGTGTGCAGGATTTTGCCCGGATTGGACAGATCCTGGCGGACCAGGGTGCGGTGGGCATTGTCGTCGGTTATCCGCTGAACGATGATGGCACGGCCGGTCCACAGGCCCAGCAAACCGCGCGCTACGCACGGCGTCTGGCACAGGCGGCGGCGGTGCCGGTCATGCTGTGGGACGAACGCCTGTCGACGTTCGAGGCCGAAGATTTGCATCACAAGGCCGGCACATCGACGCAAAGCCGGCTGGATGCTGTGGCTGCCGCCGTGATCTTACAGAGTTATCTGAACCGTCTGCAATCGAATCCAGGACATCTATGCGAAACAACGAACGGTTGATCAAAAAACAGAACCTGCGCCGGCAGCAGCAGCTTGACGAGCTGCGGGCGCACCAGCACCCCGATTGGCGGCACAGCGTGCGCAACATCTTCACCATCGGCTTCCTGCTGCGTTTTGTGATTTTTGCCAGTCTAGTAGTGGCTTTTGTCTTTATCGGCCGTACCGTTTACGAGCATTTGCAGACTCAGTTGACCGCGCAGGTGCCAACGGCCAGTGCGCAATTCGTGGCTTCTGACCAAACGGACCTGCGTCGTGCGCTCAGCCTCGACAACCTGGAGAATACGTTCATCGGTTTTTACCTGCGCCTGCGCCAGAACGACCTGGACACACCGGCCGACGCCACGGCCCAGGCCCGCACGCCCTTTACCGTCAACCTGGGTGAACCGGCTGCGGTGGTGGCTGAACGGTTGCAGCAGGCTGGTTTTATCGACGATGCCGGTCTGTTCGGTCTGTTTATGCGCTACAATGGCATCGACCAAAGCCTGGAGGCCGGCGATTTCGAGCTGGCTCCCTCGATGACGATGGCCGAGATCGCTGAGACGCTGCAAAAAGCGCGCTTTGTCGAGGTCACGGTCACCATTCCCGAAGGGCTGCGCGCCGAGGAAGTGGCCGAGATTCTCTCCAAGGCCAACGTGATGGATGGTGCCGCCTTCCTGGCCGCGGTGCGTGCCGGTGATCCCAAAGTGCTTGGGCTCGACGATTACCCATTCCTGGCCGGCCGGCCGCCTGGCTCGTCACTGGAAGGTTACCTCTTCCCAGACACCTACCGTCTGCCGGCCCAGGCCAAGCCAGCCGACGTCATTGGACGTATGCTCGACAACTTTGCCGCCAAGGTCACACCGGATATCATTGCCGACGCGCAGCGCGAGGGGCTCAGCGTGCACCAACTGGTGACGGTCGCATCGATCGTAGAACGTGAAACCCCGCGCCTCGACGAGCGCCCGGTCGTGGCCGACGTCTATCTCAACCGCTTGAGCAAGAACATGCTTCTGAACGCCGATCCTACCGTCCAGTATGCGATGGGGTATCAGCCGGCCAGCGGCCAGTGGTGGAAGACCCCGGTGCAGCTGGAGGAGTACCAGACGGTGCAGTCGCCGTACAACACGTACCTGTATCCTGGTCTGCCACCCGGGCCGATTGACAGCCCCGGGCTGACGGCGATCGAAGCGGTGGCACGGCCGGCGATCACTGACTATCTCTATTTTGTGGCTACCGGAGACGGCGGGCACGTGTTTGCGGTGACGCCGGAGGAACATGCGGCCAACGTGCGCGCCTACGAGAACCGGTGAGGTGTTGACCACAACCTGGACGCGACGTTTGGCGCGCTGGTGGGTTGTTGCGATTGTTGGCGTCATGTTGGTGAGCTGCACCTCGACGCGACCGACGGTGAAGATCGGTCTCGTGGCCCCTTTCGAGGGCGTTCAGCGCTCCCTGGGGTATGAGGTGCTGTATGCGGTGAAGCTGGCGGTGCAAGAACGCAGTGCCCAGGGTGATGTCGGGAATTACGGTGTCGAGCTGGTTGCGCTGAGCGACGATGGCCAGGCCGCCACGGCCGGCCGCCGGGTGCAGGCATTGGCGGCTGACCCAGGTGTGCTCGGTGCCCTCGGTCCCTGGCAGACGGCAACCGCCGAGGCGGCTGCGCCGGCATTTGCCCAGGCCGGGCTGCCCGCCGTGATACCGGCCGCCCTGGCGGACGCCGTGCTGCACGCCTCGCCGGGTGTGTACCGTCTGTATGCGGGTGATAGTGCGCTGGCCCGGACCCTGGCACCGTCTGTGGCTGCCACCGCAACCTGGACCCTGGAGGGTGATGCGTCCGGATGGTCAGCCGCCCTGGAACGGGCGACTGCGAACACCGGCACCGGGGCCCCGGTCGTGATTCTGACGGGTGATGGTGAATCGATCGCGCATGCCTTGACCGGCGGATCCTGCCAGATCGAGGGCGTGACCTGCCTGGCGGGCCCTGCGGCACAGGAACCGGTTGTGGCTGCCCGTGCCGGCACCGCCTTGGGTGACCTGACCTGGGTATCGTCGCTGCCCGTGGTCGACTGCCATAATGACCTGGCCGATTTCTGCACCAGCTATACCGCCCTGGCTGGGCAACCG
Source organism: Anaerolineae bacterium (assembly GCA_041912075.1). Taxonomy (GTDB): domain Bacteria; phylum Chloroflexota; class Anaerolineae; order SSC4; family Amarolineaceae; genus SSC4. The sequence goes on along the minus strand of JAYRNS010000438.1, from coordinate 3,769 downwards.
CCTGGTCCACATGCCGTTCTGGCGTACGATGCTGCCAACGTGCTGCTGGATGCCATCGCCCAGGCCGCCAGCACTGGAGAACTCAGCCGCCAAGGCGTAACAACCTCTTTGGCTCACGTGCAGCGGTCGGGTTTGAGTGGCACAGTTGCATTCGATGCAGATCATTCTTGGGCAGAGGCGCCCACGTACTTGTATCGTCGCGCACAGGACGGCCTCGTTCGTTGATGACACGTCTTCTGTTCGTAGTGGGCGTTTCAGCGCACTGAAGTGCGCACTACGAACGCAAAACCCTGGCTCGAGGTGGGCGCTTCAGCGCACTGAAGTGCGCCCTACGAACGCAAAACCCTGGCTCGGGGTGGGCGTTTCTGCGCACTGAAGTGCGCACTACGAACGCAGAAGCGTGGTGCAGGGGTGGGGCAGGAGGAAACAACCGGCTATGCGTGTCCTGATGTTGTCCTGGGAATATCCCCCTTATTTGCAGGGCGGTTTGGGCCGCCACGTCAACGAGATCGTGCCGGCGCTGAGTCGCCAGCCCGATCTGCATCTGCACCTTGTGGTGCCGCGGCTGGGCGGCGGTCCTCATTTCGAGCAGTTGGGCAAGGTGACCGTGCACCGGGTCGACGTCCCCACACCGCTGCACGATAACTTCTACGGCGGCGTGTGGCACGTCAACAACGTGCTCAGTACGTATGTAGCGAACCTCTGGCAGACGGCCGGCCCGTTCGATCTCGTGCATGGTCACGATTGGCTGGTTGGGTTTGTTGCCACGGCACTGCAGCGCACGTACAGCGTACCACTGCTGGTGACCATCCATGCTACAGAAAAAGGGCGCGGGCGCGGCTGGTTGGCTGGCGACCTGGCGCATCAAATCCATCATGCCGAAAACAGTCTCGTGCACGCCGCCGACCGGCTGATCACGTGCAGCCGTTCGATGCTGCACGAGGTCGTCGCCTATTTTCAGATCGATGGCAGCAAGATCGAGGTGGTCCCGAACGGTATTGATGCTTCACGCTTCACGGCCCAGATGACGCTCGACAACCGCTTGCAGCGTCAGATGTATGCCGGGCCGGACGAAGCGCTGGTCTTTCACGTGGGTCGCCTGGTGCATGAAAAAGGGTCGCATATTCTGGTCGAGGCCGCGCCTCACGTCTTGGCAGCCTTTCCCAACACGCGCTTTGTCATTGCCGGGCGTGGTCCGTTGCTCGACCGGTTGCACCATCGTACGGCAGCGCTGCGCATCAGCGAGCGTGTGCTCTTCCCTGGTTTCATCAGCGATGAAGAGGCGGTCCGGCTGTTTTGTGTGGCCGACGTTGCCGTGTTTCCATCCCTGTACGAACCCTTTGGGCTGGTGGCACTGGAAGCCATGGCGGCGCGGGTTCCCCTGGTGGTGACCAACATTGGCGGGTTTTCCGAAATCATCCAGCATAATGTAACCGGGTTGACGGTCTACCCGGACGATGCTGATTCGCTGGCATGGGGCATATGTGAGACACTGCGTGATCCCACCGCCGCGCAGCAGCGCACGCGTTTTGCCTACGAGGTCGTGACCTCGACCTACTCGTGGGAAATCATTGCCAACCGTACAGTTCAGCAGTATCGAGATCTCGTGGCGCCGGCGACTGTCGTGTCATGAGATGGTGAGTGACGTTCTATGCGCAAAATAGCAATCTTGGGTCTCAAAGGCGGAATTGGCAAAACGACCACCTGCGTGTCCCTCGGCGCGGCTCTGGCATTACGCGGTCGACGTGTGCTGCTCATCGACACGGACACGCAGGCCAATGTGACGCTATCGCTGGGGGTAAATCATGTCGAAAAGACGCTGGTGGACGTTTTGACCCGTAAGGCACTGGCTACTGAGTGTGTGCTGCCGGCACGCAACAACCTCTTCGTGCTGCCCAGCAGTCTCAACTTGTTCAAGGCACAGCAGCGTATGGTGCTCGAAGTGGCACGTGAAGAACTGTTTCTTGAATTATTTGCCGGTTTGGATCATTACGACTATCATATTCTCGACTGCGCGCCGTCGGCGTCGCTGCTGACTGTCAACGCGGTAGCCTATGTAGACGAAGTCTACATCCCCGTCTCGATGGAGATGCTGGCGCTGGCGGGGGCGCGTCAGTTCCTGATCTACTTACGGACCATCAGCCGTATGCTGGGCCGCAGTGCCGCCATCCGGCTCATCGTCCCCACGTTTTTCGATGCTCGTCGCCGGGTCAGTGGGCAGGTCTACCAGGCACTGCTGGAGGATTTTGGTGACAAAGTGACCCATCCGATTCGTATCGACACAGCGCTGTCGGAGGCACCCGGTCGCGGCAAGACGATCTTCGAATATGCGCCGCGCAGCCGCGGCGCCGACGACTATGGTCGACTGGCTGATCTGGTGGAAACACTGCCACCGCTGTCGTAGGACGCGATCGCGGTTCATGGGTCTGGGGGATCAAACCGCTGCCCCAGCCGCCCAACCCGAGGCCAGCCGGAGTATGGGTTTTTTGCCGGGAGGTGAAAATGGCACGTGCTATTGCGGTGGCCAACCAAAAAGGTGGTGTTGGCAAAACGACGACCGTGATCAACCTCGGCATGGCGTTGGCCGAGATGCGTAAAAAAACCCTCTTGATCGACCTGGACCCCCAGGGCTCCCTCGGTGTCGGCCTTGGGCTCGATCTGGACGCGATGTCGCAGACGGTCTACGATGCCTTGTTGGACCCCGCCATTCCGGTGACGCGGATCATCTACCCTGTACGTCCCTACCTGGATGTCATTCCCGCGGCGCCGGCGCTGGCTGGCGCTGAAATCGAGTTGGTGGCCGAGCTGCGACGTGAGCTCATTTTACGCACGATCCTGACACCCCTCTACCAGTGGTACGATTATATCCTGATCGACTGCCCGCCCAGCCTGGGGCTGCTAACGGCCAATGCGCTGTGTGCCAGCCGTGAGGTGTTGATTCCACTGCAGTGCGAGTATCTGGCCATGCGCGGGATCAGTCCATTGTTGGACACCGTCGAAGTGATTCGCCGGCGTCTCAATCCTCAGTTGGAAATCCTGGGAATCCTGCCCACGATGTATTCGACCGGCACGGTGCACGCGCGCGACGTGGTCGATGAGATCAAGGCCGTTTTTGGCGACAAAGTGTTCGACATCGTGGTGCGCAAGAGCATTCGATTTGCCGAAGCCACGGTGGCGAGCCAGGGCATCGTCGATTACGCACAAAAGCACCCCGGTGCTCAGGCCTACAAACAACTGGCCCAAATCCTCAACGCCGACACGACTGCCGGCCGTCACGCCGAAGGCGAGCCGCCGCCGGCGTAATGCTTGCTGATGAGGTGGCGAGGCCTAAAGAACCATGTGAATCAGGGGTGGTGGCGAGACGGCATCGGTCTGTACGATGATGGCCTGCTGCAGCCGCCGGCAGGCCGCTGCGTAGGACTGCGTCGTGGCGGCATGCACCAGCGCCAGCGGCTGGTCAGCGTCGACCCAGTCACCTAGACGGACCTGGAGCGTCAGCCCCACGCTGGGGTCGATCGGATCGCCCTTTTTGATGCGACCGCCGCCCAGGTCGACGACCGTCAGACCAACTTCTTCCGTATCGATCGCCGCGACGTAACCGCTGGTGGTTGCCGGGCACGGGGCCACGACGGGCGCCTGCGGTAACTGCTGCGGATCGTCGATGCAGCGCAGATCGCCGCCCTGTGCCGCCACGAAGGCGCGGAACTTCTGCCAGGCCGCACCCGACTCGAGCTGCTGATCCACGCGCCTGTGCGCATCGCCACCTGAG
>JAYRNS010000437.1:0-11495 GCA_041912075.1 Anaerolineae bacterium | reverse complement strand
CGTTACCTGAACCGCTTGAGCAGCCTGCTGTTTCTGCTGGCGCGCCTGGAAGACCGCGCGGCTGGCGTTTCGGCGTTTACGCTGGCCAAATTGGGATAAGGATTGGAAGGTGGACATGGCTGTATTACTCGGTGCCCACATGTCGATTGCCGGCGGCGTCAGCAAAGCCTTTGAGCGCGCCCAATCGATCGACTGTACCTGTATGCAGATTTTCACACGTAACCAGAACCAATGGCAGAGCAAACCGCTCGATGTACAGGAAATTGCCCGGTACCAGGCACTGGCGCAGTCGACCGGCATTGCACCGGTGGTCGCCCACGCGTCGTACCTGATCAACATCGGCTCACCCGACCCAGCCCTGTGGGCCAAATCGGCCGACGCACTGCGCGTCGAGCTGGAGCGGGCCGAGCAGCTGGACATCCTGGGCGTCGTCTTCCACCCCGGCTCACACATGAACACCAGCGAAGCCGAAGGCCTCGACCGCATTGCCCGCGGTATCGACCATGCCCATGCGGCGACTGCGGGCGTACGTACGTTGACCCTGCTGGAAAACACGGCCGGCCAGGGCGCCCACCTGGGCTACCGTTTCGAGCACCTGGCAGCCATCCTCGCGGCCGTGGATGATCCCGGCCGTATCGGGGTCTGTTTCGATACCTGCCATGCGCTGACGGCCGGCTACGAGTTCCGTGACCAGGACAGTTATGCGCGGCTGTGGGACGAGTTCGACCAGGTCGTGGGGTTGGAACGCCTGAAGGTGTTTCATTTCAACGACACCAAAAAAGACCTGGGCAGCCGCGTCGACCGCCATACCCACATCGGCGAAGGATTCCTGGGTCTCGAGCCGTTCCGCCTGATCCTGAATGACGCGCGGTTTGCGGCCTTGCCCAAGATTCTGGAGACTCCCAAAGAGGACGACATGGCCGACGACGTCATCAACCTGAACCGGCTGCGCAGCTTGTTGTAGACTCGCCCTTACCAGGCCCGAGAGGTGTCCACACGATCCTGCCGGAAAAAACGCCGTGCACGCTGCACTTCGGCCGGTGCCGGCTGGCGCAAGGCCAGCAGGTTGCGCAAACCTTCCACCTTGCGGGCCTCCAACGCTTGCAGGTGGTCGATCAGGTCGATCTTGGTCTGGCCATCGATCACGATCTGCGCCGCCGTGCGCATCTCCTGCCAACGCCCCTCGTAGTCGCGCAGACAGACGAGCACCGTCCAGTAGTCGTTGTAGGTGTAGAGAACCTCGACACCGTGGACCAGGGCGGCGGAAAAGGTTTCACCACCGCGTGGTTCGGGGCGCTCGATGCGAGTTAGCTGTCCAGGCTGGCTAGTCATCACAGCATATGCAGCAGCCACCTGCCCGGCCGTGGCGGGGGTCACCTGTCCGGTGGATGCCAGGTACACATAAAAGTCGCGTACGAGCCTGGCCATGGCAATGCGCTCGGCGATACCGATCCGCCCCAGGACTTTACGATCGGTGAAATCGGTCACCAGTTCGCTCAGGTGATAGGGCTGCACGTCGTGCAAACCGTCAATTTCACGGTCGAGGTGATCCAGATACCAGCCAAAAAAACGCAGGGATTCCCACGCATTCTCCAACGTTTCGTCATCGGCACCGCTGGCGGCCAGGTGACGCAGAAAGCCTTCGGCCTGCATTTGTGGCAGAAAAGGCTCCCATTCCACTTCGGAAGTGTAATAACGTGCGACCTGCTGCAGCAGGCGGGACAGGGCTGATGTCCCGGTTGTTCGTGCGTCAGTCATTCAACTCCCCCCCGTCGCCGGCTGCGACGCTTTTTTCGAAAGTGGCTCGAACCCTTTGCCCATCACCTCGTGCGCCTGGTTGATAATCACGAACGCACCGGGATCGACCAGGCGGACCAATTTCTGCAGTGCGTTGACCTGTTGTGGGGCCACGGCGCAGAGCAGGACGTTGCGTGACTCGCCAGTGAAACAACCGGTGCCGTCAAGACTGGTGACCCCCCGGTGCAGATTGCCCATCAGGCTGTCGGCCACGGCCTCACCCTGCCGCGTGATGATGATCGCCAGCCGCTCGCGGCGCGTCAGCTGCACCGGCAGCTCGACACCCTCCAGGCTCAGCCCAGGCACACCATGCGGCAGGACCTCGCTGGTGGTTTCTTGCAGGCTGACCGTGAGCCAGGCAGTGATGAGGAGAACCAGCGACCCCCCAAGCACGACCCCTATCACCAGCGCGCCCGGCACGCTGCCAATCGCGGCGCGTGTCACCATCGTGGTCCACTCACCGGCCGGCACCGGATGAATGGCCAGTTTCGAGAGCCAGGCCACGACGAGCAGCATCACAATCCACTGATAATTACGACGAAAGCGCCGTCCCAGTGCTTCCAGCATCGTAATGGGGAAATCTGGTGTTAGCAGGCTGGTTGATAGTTTTTCGGCCCACTGCGGACCGGGCGCAAACGGCGGAATCAGCATGGCGGCGAAAAAATCAGTCTCCATCAAACGTACGCGCGAAGCCCACAGCTCGTAGTGGCGATAGCGGCGTGACTCCATCCACCAAAAGAGCAGGACCAGCGCAAGTTCGATGAGGAGAATAAAGGGCGGCAGGAGCTCGGTGCCGAAGGCCAGGCTAAGTGCCGCCGCGGTTGTGATGACCGCCCAGTTGGTCGTGGTATCGAGGCGTATACGCCACGTGTTGGAACGCGAGAGCTCGCCGCGATAGAAGTGCACCATGGCCGTCGTGAACTCGCTGGCCCGTAGATGGTAGCCGCGATAGGTCCACACATCGCCTTCGTCTCCCTCGCGCGCGGGCGGGTAGCCTTCGGTACTCATCTTGCGAACCGCCTTTCCATTTTGGATTTTGGATTTTGGATTTTGGATTTGGGAGTGATTGAGAGATTAGCAGATTGCGGGCGGCGCTGCACTGACGGAGAACATATTAGGCATCACAATATACTGGCAATTCACTCAGGGTGAATGAGGGAGGTTTGTCTTTTCTGGTGAGACCCCGTGTGCAGGGCCGAATTGACCGGATTTTCGTATTGTGGCATAATCGGTCCGCCCGCGACCGACTGCTTCTGGCTGTACCGGGACGGGCTGGCTGAACCCGATACATCCTCCCATGGATAGAAAGGATCCTGCCCGATGACAACCACACCGCTGCCGATCCCGGGTCCCCTGGGCCTGGGTGACCTGTTGGACCGGGCGTTCCGCCTCTATCGTGCGCACTTCTGGCCGTTGTTGGGTATCGCGGCGCTGGTGCTGGTCCCCGTGGCGTTGATCGATGGGCTGCTGACAGGCAGTGCGATGGCCAGCTTCCTGGGTTTTGAGGAATCAGCGCTGACCGGACCACCCGATGATATCGCCTTTGTGACCGGCACCTTCGGTTACCTCGCTGCCGTCCTGGTGGCAACGTTCGTCTACGCCATCGCCAACGGTTTTGCGTCCCTTGCCCTGACAGCACACAACGTGGCCACTTTGCAGCAGCGCACGCTGACCATCGGTGAAGGGCTGCGCATTGCCGTGCGCCGGTTTGGGGCCTTCCTGGGCATGTCCATTGTACGGTGGTTGGCCACGTTGGCCGTGGCGTTATTGGTGTTCGTGCCGATCCTCTGCGTCTTCGCGGCCTGGTTTGCCTCCATTGGCACGGCTCAAAGTGACAGCACCCTGGCGGTGATGGGTCTGCTGGCCCTGACGCTGATCATGTATGCGGTGGCAATTGCGCTGTACCTGGTGCCCACGATCTACCTCAGTGCGCGCTGGATTGTCACCGTGCCCGGGATGGTCGAATCGTCCTGGGGCGCCATCGCGTCACTGCGCGGCAGCTGGCGTCTGACCCGGGGTAACGTCTGGCGCTGCATCGGTTACCTGGTGCTGCTCGGGTTGCTCAATGCCGTGATCACCAATCTGCCGGCCCTGCTGCTCAGCCAGATTGTGACCATCTTCCTGCCGGAGAATTTGATGCTGTCTTCGGTGTTGTCCCAGGTCGCCGGCTCGGTGTTCTCGATTCTCTGGCTTCCCCTCTCCGTGGCCGCGATTGTGCTGCTCTACTACGATCTGCGCGTGCGCAGCGAAGGCTACGACCTATCGCTGCGTATTGCGCAGATGGAGGCGGAGACGGCACCATCACCGAGCGAGCCTCTGCTGCCGCCCGCTGTGGCCGGCTGATCGTCGACGCGTGGGCCAGCCAATGCACCAGGATTGTTCACCGCAAAGAACACAGACGACACAAAGGTCTTTTTGTGTTTGTGTGGCTGCGGTTCTTTGGTTGCTTTTAGTGAGTGCGGTGGGCGCGCAGGGTGGGAATGAACCGATCAATCTCACCGAGTACCGGGCGCGGGTGGATCAGGTCATACGTGAGCTAGAAACGGCACCTGAGGGCAGGGCAGCCGCGGCGCTGGCGCAGGTACGTCAGGAACTGGCGGCGCCGACCGCCGTCATGCTGCCGTCAGGTGACACCATCGATGTGCAATCGCCGCTGACGGCGTCGCTCAGCCGGGAGGAGGCGCTGGCGCGCCTGCGATTGCTGCGCTACCAGCTTTCGGCGGCGGCCAACGACCACACCGCGGCGCGCCAGGCCCGGCTGCGTGCCATCCTGGAACGCCCCGAATTCGCTGTACGCAGCCCTGCACCGAGCCTGCTGCAGCGGGCGTTGGATTGGCTGCGTGAGCGGCTGCCCGATGGTCTGTTTGGTTTGCCCGGCGGTGTGACCAGCGCGGTGGGTGCCGTCGTGGTCATCGCCGGTCTGATAGTCGTTACGATTCTCGTGAGCTACTGGCTGCAAGGTTTCCTGCGCGGTTTTGTGGCCAACGCCGAGACCCGCCGCCGGCAAGCAGACGGCGACGACGTGCCGCTGACCGCGGCGGCGGCCCGACAGCAGGCGGCCACACTGGCCCAGGCGGGGAGTTACCGCCAGGCAATGCGCCAGCTCTACCTGGCTGCCCTCTTACGCCTCGACGAAATCGGTGCCCTGCGTTACGACCACAGCCAGACCAACCGCGAGGTCCTGGCCCAACTGCCGCCCACCTCCACAACGTACCGCCACCTGGCACCCGTCGTCGATACGTTCGATCACATCTGGTATGGCGTGCGCGAACCGGATCTGCAGACCTACGATACCTATGCGGCCGAGGTCGATTGGCTGACGACCGCCGTCGAACCGGGTGCGGGCGAGCGTACAGAGAGGACGTCATGAGCGCATCGCCGCCTCTTAGCCGTCTGCGCACGCTGCGCTGGCGCGGTGACATCGTGTGGACGATCCTGCTCTTTGCGGTCCTGGTTGCGACGCTGGTAACGGTTCGAGAACGCGAACGCCCAGCCCAACCCTACGACCCGGATTCAGGCGCGGGGTCGGGCCTGCTGGCGCTGCGGCTGTGGCTCGAGGAAGAGGGGTACGACGTCAGCACAACCGGCCAGCGGCAGTTTCGTCTGGATGAGGGCACTGATCTGGTATTCGTGCATCCGGGGGTACGGCCATTCAGTGCGACCGACTCACGCCAGCTCTTGCGCTGGGTCGAGGCTGGCGGCACCCTGGTGTTGGTCGGAACGCACAACGACGACCGTGCGCTGGCGTCGGCCTTTGGGCTGCGTGCCGAGCTCACGGCGACCCAGCATCTACGCAGCGCGCAGCAGGTGCTGCCGCTGCTGCCCGAGGCGCCCGCCGCCATTACCCATACGATTGCGCCGGACCCGCTGAGTTTCGAACCGGGCAGCGCTGCGTTTCCTGTGCTCGAAGCCAGCTCGCAGCCAACCCTCGCGATGGCGTCCGTCGGTGATGGCACCGTCTGGTTTCTGAGCAGCGACTACGGGCTGACCAACCAGGACCTGCGGACGACCGCGCAGAGTTACCTGCTGCCGGCGCTCCTGCGCACAGTACCACCCGGAGGGCGTGTCGTTTTCGACACCTATCACCTGGTCGATGCGACGGTCAGCCTGGAATATGCTTCGCTGCAAGAGTGGCTCTATCGTACACCGGCCGGGTGGGCGCTGCTGTTCGGCGCAGTGGTTCTGTTTGGGGCGCTGGTCTGGCAGGGCCGGCGTTTGGGCCCGGCCCTGGTGCCGCTGGCCGAAAACCGCCGCCGCGAAGCAGCCGAGTTCGTAACGGCGATGGCTAACCTGCAGCGGCGCGCCCATCAGCGTGCGATGGTGGCAGCCCATCACCATCAACGGCTCAAAACGACCGTAGGTGCGCGTTACCAGGTGACGCCTGACCTGCCAGACGACGAATTCGTACGGATGCTCGCTGCCAGCGACCGGTCACCCACCTCAGATACTCTGACTGCGCTGCACGAGGTGTTGGCCGGGCTGCGTGGTAGCCCCAACGAATCCGCGCTCGTCCGGTTGGTGGCGCGTGGTGACGAAATTCTACAAGCAACGACAAAGGAGAGGTAATGCCACTCGCCGACGTTTTCCAGCGCATGCGGGCCGAAGCCGCCAAGGTCATCGTCGGCCAGGACGCTGTCTTCGAGCAGATCGTCGTGGCCTTTTTCAGCGGCGGCCACGTCCTGCTCGAAGGTGTGCCCGGTACGGCCAAGACCCTGATCGCCAAAACCCTGGCCCGCCTGATCGACGCCAACTTTCACCGCATCCAGTTCACCCCCGACCTGATGCCCAGTGACGTCACGGGCACCCAGGTCTTCGACATCAACCGCGGCAGCTTTTACCTCAAACGCGGCCCGATTTTTGCCAGCATCATCCTGGGAGATGAAATCAACCGTGCGCCGGCCAAGACCCAATCGGCGCTGCTCGAAGCGATGGAAGAGCGCCAGGTGACGATCGAAGGTGAGACCTACCGTCTCGACGATCCCTTTATGGTGCTGGCGACCCAGAACCCGGTCGAATACGAAGGCACCTACCCCTTGCCCGAAGCGCAGCTCGACCGCTTCATGTTCAAGGTGCTGGTCAGCTACCCACCGGTCGAGGCGGAGCAGGAAGTCCTGCGCCGTTATCACCAGGGGTTCGATGCTCACCGTTTCGAGGCGACTGGTATCCAGGCCGTGGTCAGACAGGACGACCTGGCTGCGCTGCGCGCTGAGATCCAGGCGGTGACGGTGGAGGACGGAGTGGTCAACTACGTCACCCAGATTGCCGTCAGCTCGCGGCGCAGCCCAGACCTGATGTTGGGCGGCAGTCCGCGCGCCAGTATTGCGACCCTGCTGGCAGCCAAGACGTACGCTGCGCTGCAGGGACGCACTTACGTGACGCCGGATGACGTCAAAGCGATGGTGCTGCCGGCCTTCCGCCACCGCATCATCCTGCGTCCCGAAGCCGAGATCGAGGGTCTCAACGCCGACGTGGTCATGCGCCGCATCCTGGCCGGCCTGGAGGTGCCGCGCTAGATGGTACCGACCTGGCGGTTGGTGGGTCTGGTGCTGGCTGCGATGCTTCCGCTGGCCCTGGCGGGTTGGTCGCCAAACCTGCTCGCGGTGGCCGTTGGCTGGCTGTTGCTCGTGCTGGCATTGCTGCTGGTCGACCTGCGGCTGACGCCGCGCGCCGGCCAGTGGACGCTGGTGCGCACGCACGATGCGCGCCTGTCGGTGGCAGCCTGGAATCAGGTCGAGGTTCAGGTGCGGTTGGTGCAAGGTCTGCGTGGTCTGCACGTGTGGCTGCGCGACCAGGTGCCGCCGTCCTTTGCCGTGACCGGCTCGCTGGCCGCCACACCGCCGGCAGATAGCAGCCGGGACAGTTACGTGCTCACCGGCGTGTGCGAACCGGGCCGGCCGCTCACGTTCGTGTACCAGGTTCGCCCGCCGCGACGCGGCGACTATGCATTTGGCGACCTCTACCTGCGCTGGCAGTCGGTGTTGGGTCTCGTGCGTCGTCAGGCGCGATTTGCGGCTGCGGCACCGGTCAAGGTTTATCCCAACCTGGTCGACGTGCGTAAGTACGATCTGCTCCTGCGCCGCCACCGTCTGTGGGAGCTGGGTCTGCGCCAGACGCGCGTGTTGGGCGCGGGACGTGAGTTCGAGCGGCTGCGCGATTACCAGCCGGATGACGAATACCGCCGGATCAATTGGAAGGCCACGGCCCGCCGGGGCAAGCCGATCAGCGCCGAGTTCGAAACGGAACGCACGCAGTACGTCATGGCGCTGGTCGACGTGGGGCGCATGATGCGCAGTCCCGTAGGTGACGTCAGCAAACTCGATTATGCGATCAACGCCGTGCTGCTGCTGGCCTACGTCACGGCGCACAAGGGTGACCGCATCGGCATGCTGACGTTTGCCGACGCCGTGCAGCAGTGGCTGGCCCCGCGCGGCGGCACCGGGCAGTTTCAGCGTATGCTGGAGTTTCTGTACCGGGTCGAGGGGCAGGCGGTGGAGCCAGATTACGGCGCGGCGTTTGCCTACTTTGCCACCCGGCAGACCAAACGCAGCCTGGTCATCGTCTTTACCGATCTCACTGGGACACTGGGCATGCAGTCCCTGGTGGCGCACATGGCACGTCTGCGCCAGCGCCACCTGCCGCTGCTCGTCACCCTGCGCGACCCCACGGTGCAGCGCCTGGCGCAGCAGCCAGTGGTGGACAGCCAGAGCCTCTACGAGCGCACCGTCGCCGAACAGCTGCTCGACGAGCGCCGCCTGGTGCTGGACCGCCTGCGCCACCAGGGCGTGCAGACGCTCGACGTGCCAGCCAACGAGCTGAATGTGGCGCTGATCAACAAATATCTCGAGTTCAAAGCCGGCTCGCAGATCTGACCGGATCAGGGCCTATCCGAATAACTGTCCACAGGCGTCTTATAGAGGTGAGTATCAGGTTATTCGGATAGGCCCTCAGGCGCGTCCAGGGGCATCCAGATATAACTGCCAGGGATAGATCATCCCACGGTCGCTCGGCTGTCCATACAGTGCGACGACCCGCTGCTCCTCGCGTTCGCCAACGGTACCGTTATGAACGGTCGTTGGTGTTGCCCGCAGTGAACGTGGTACTGTGTGCGGAAAGCTGAGCTTGGCTTCCAAAAGCAGTGTCCACTCCGGCAGACGCACGACAAAATCCACTTCGCGTTTATCCGCTGTCCGCCAGTAACCGATTGCTGGCCCTCCATACAGCTTGAGCAGTTCGGCGTAGATACTTGTCTCGAAGACAGAACCCAGGACCTCGCGGGGCAGACGCTTGAGCCAGAGCACCTGCATCAATCCTGTGTCGCAAAAGAAAACTTTCGGCAGTTTTGTTATTTCAGCGCGTAGATTGCGGCTGAAAGGACGCACCAACCGGATGATGTAGGTCTGTTCGAGCAAAAACAGATAGCGTTCAACCGTTTGACGCGCCAGGTCACAGGTATTGGACAGTTCACCGATATTCAACAAACCACCGCTCTGGCTGGCCAGTACTTCTAGCAGCCGGTTGAACTTGGTGATATCCCGGATCTCCGCCAGATCGCGGATATCCTTGCGCACGTAGGTATCGATGATTTGTTGCAGATACCGTTCTTTCATGTCGACCTGCGGCGTCAACACGATTTTGGGATATCCACCATACAGCGCGTATTCCACGAAAAGCGCCTGCAGTTCAAGAACCTTCTTGTCTGTGTAGGTCTGGGCAGGTGAAAACGGTACACCGCGAAAGATCAACATCTCGCGAAACGACAGTGGAGATATCTCGAAGTCGATGGTCCGACCGACAAGGGAGTTACGGAATTTGCTCTTCATCTCGAAACTCGATGAGCCGGAGACAATCAACTTGAGATGGGGGTGATGATCGACGACGAGTTTCATAAAAGACGAGGGGTTTTCGAGGTACTGGACTTCGTCGATCAAAACGAACAGTCTTTTGCCCGCTTGGTGCTGATCAGCCGGAACGGGCAGAACACCTTCCTCTTGCAGGTAACGTAGGAACTCATCGACGCCACGGTCGAGGATAGCTACCAGGCGACTGTCTTCCAGGTCGAGGTAAATGACAGGTTCACCCTTTGCTATCAGATCATGCTGGAGAACCATCATGATACTGGTTTTCCCCACCTGGCGCGCGCCGTGCAGCACGATGATGTCATCGGTTGGCAGGTAGCGCTCGATTTCGTCAATCACGATACGGCGAAAGAGGGTTTTTTCCATCGAACACCTAGGAATTGAATAAGATCGTTACATTATACTCCTATTATTCTTATAGTCAATATGTAAAATTCTTCGTGATTTTTCCAGCCAGCAGCCAGTAACCGTAGAGCAGCACGCCGCTGAGGAGCCCCACGCCAGCCTTGACCCACCAGGGCAGGGCGCTGGGGCTGACGAATCCTTCGATCAGGCCGGCGATGACCAGCAGCGGAACCGACCCCAGGATGGCCTGAACGGCCACCGCACCATGCCGCACCAGCGCGTCGCGCCGGCTCAAGAGCCCGGGGCGCAGGATACCATCGGCCAGGTAGAGCCCGGCACCGCCAGCCAGAAAGATCACACTCAGCTCGATGACGCCATGGGCCACGATGAACTCCCCCAGGCCGCCGCTCAGGCCGTGGGCCTGCAGCAGACCAAAGATGGCGCCCAGGCTGAGGCCGTTGGAGATCATGACCCAGGCGGTGAGCAGGCCGGCAGTCATACCACCGGCGAAGGTCAAAAACATCACCTGGATATTGTTCGTTAGAATGAGACCAGCCGCACCCGAACGCACGTTGGGTGCAATGTCGGTCCACAGCTCACCCTCCTCAACCGTGTTCACCAGCCCTTCGATGCCAGAACCAAGCACGGTGTAGATGGTGTTGGTTTGTCGTGCGACCACCGCAAAGGCCACGAGCGCAGGCACGATAAAGAGCAAAAAGGCGAGAATGGTGTAGGGCAGCAGTTGACGGTATAATTGAGGAAAACCGGTGCGGTAAAATGTGCGCAGGCGGCGCCACTGGAGGGGCTCGCTGCGGTAGATCAGTGCGTGCGCACGGGCCACCAGCTGGTTGAGATAGAGCGTCACCGGCTGGTCGGGAAAATCGCGCTGCGCCAGCGCCAGGTCGGACGTCACCAGGCGGTAGAGGCGTCCAAGCTCGCTCAGCTCCTGTTCCGACAGGCGGCCGACATGCCGGCCGGCGCTGACCAACAGCATTTCCAGCTGGCGCCACTGGGTCTGGCGTACGGTCACAAAGTCACTCGAGTTCATGAGAGAGTTCCGCAAAGGTCATCAATGGCAACGTCGTTGCGCGAGGATTATACCATCGACACCCCGGAAAACGTAACCTTTGGTTACGAAGTCGCCGGTATTGGCAACCGCTTCATTGGCGCGTTGATCGATACCGGGATCATCGGCGTGCTGCTCGTGATTCTCAACTTTGCCTTGCTGGCCCTGCTGGAGCTAACCGGTGACCTGCGCGAGGTGATGTTCAACGGTTTGGAGAGCACCGGCATCAGCTGGGCCGGCGGTCTGGCGCTGGCCTTGTATGCACTGCTGAACTTCGCCATGTTCTGGGGTTATTACATGCTGTTCGAGCTGTTGTGGAACGGCCAGACACCAGGCAAGCGGGTTGCCAAAACGCGTGTCCTGCGCACCGACGGCAACCCGGCCCGTACCAGCGAGGTGGCTGTGCGCAATCTGGTGCGCATCGTCGACTT
>JAYRNS010000436.1:0-6161 GCA_041912075.1 Anaerolineae bacterium | reverse complement strand
GGTGACGGGCGACTGCACATGGCCGACGGCGTCGGTGGCGCGGATGGCGATGGTATGCGCACCTTCAGTGGCCGGTACCTGCCATTCCAGCGCCCAGGCGTAGCGCGCGTTGCCGCGCGGCGGCACACCCACCGGCGCGGCGTTCTGCCAGGCGCCGCCGTCGATTTGCACCTCGACGCGGCTGATGTAGGACCTGGGATCGCTGGCCAGCCCGCCCAGCATGATTGTGCGGCCGGCGGGCGCAAACTGCGTGGTCAGGCTGGACGTGGGCCGGTCGTCGTCGATGATCAGGTCCAGCCCCTTGGTCTGGTCGAAGCCGCCGAGGTTGACGGTGGGTGCATTGGGGTAGACGGCCAGCAGCGAGCCGTTGGCGCGGCTGCTGATGGTCGAGGTACGCGACGAGCTGCCAGCGGGCACGTTGAAGGGTACGACCCGCATCTGCTGGCTGCCGCGGTCCAGCAGCACGGCCGAGGTATAGGTCGCGCCGCCCAGCTCGGCCGGGAAGGTGTCGACGAAGCTGCCGGAAAGGGTCAGGTTGGCGTTGGCGTCGGGGATGCCGGGCTGGCTGGCATTGGTCAGCGTGGCCGTGTAAACCAGCGAGCTGCCGTAGGTGGTCACCCGGTCGTCGTCGCTGATCGACAGGGCGATGGAGGCCGGGTTGGGCGTCATCGCGCGCGGGTTGGTGCCCAGGTTCTTCTCGGCGCGGTCGTCCAGCCCATCGCCGTCGGTGTCGCGCACCCGCGGGTCAGTCGTCACCAGGGTGGTCAGGCCGGTGCCGTAGGTGACCTGCCAGCCGTTGACTTCCTGGGCATCGGCGACGCCGTCGCGGTCGGTATCCTGCCGGGTGGGGTCGGTACCCAGCACAGCTTCCAGATAGTCGTTGAGGCCGTCGCTGTCGCTGTCCGTCAGGCTGTTGGACGAGCCCAGCCGCACCTCGGCGCCGTCCGGCAGGCCGTCGCCGTCGCTGTCGTAGGCCAAGTCGTTGGGGTCCAACCCACCTGAGCCGGCGTTCGCGGCCAGCAGTCCGTCGCCGTCGTGGTCGAGCTGCACACCAAAGCGGCTGTCCCAGTTCAGACTGACGAACTCGTCCAGGGTCGCCGGCAGCACGTCGAAAAAGAGGCTGTCGCCGATAAAGGTCTTGTTGTCGCCGCGCAGCGTGATGTCCGAGCAGAAGTCGGTCCAGCACTCATAGCCTGGCATGGCGTAACCCATATAGAGGTAGAGCGGGATCTGCTGGTTCAACCCCTTCGATAGGGTGAACCACTGGCTGCTGACGTTCGTATCGGCGTAACCGGTGTGGAAGCGGATGGTGTTGCTGTCGGGCCAGGGGCCGTACCAGATGCGGTACTTTTTGCTGGTAAAGGACTGGACGCCCTGCCAGGCGGACTGCATCGCGCCGCGCGCGGCGGCTGGTGCGCTAAAGCCGTCGCCGTCCAGTCGATAGGTGACGGTGGACGTGCGCAGCGTGTAATCTTCGAAGAAGGAGTCGTACTTGACGATCGCGCCGCCGCCCGGCACCTTGTTGTAGAGCGTGGTGTGCACCGGCGCCGACAAGCTGAGCCGGTTGCCGTCCGTGAAGCCGTTGGCGGGATTGGTCAGGTTGACCGAGAGCGCGCCCAACTTGACCAGGTCCGAGCTGCCGCTGGCGTCCTTGTGGTCGAAGTCGATGGTCGTGCCGCTGGTATAAATCAGCCGGGCCAGCGCGTTGGTCACAGAACCCATGATGCTGAAACAAGCGCCCGACACGCCGGCCTCGCACAGCCCCAGCAGCAGCAGATCGACGAAACCCAACACCGCCGTCAGGATAAAGCCGACCACGCTCAGCGACAGGGCGAACATGACGATGGCCACGAGGGTGCTGGCGATAGCAAAGGCCAGCGCCGTATTGAAGGCGACCGTGCCGACCTCGACGTCGCCCGACAGCGCCTGGTAAGCAAAGATACCCCAGGGAATGGCAACACCGATCACCAGACCGACCACCGCCGCGACTTTGGTCAGCCCGACGATCTCAGAGCTGGTGGCCAGCACCTTGCCCAGCGCCGCAGTGGTCGAGACTCTGGCTGCCACGGCCACCTCCTGGACAAAGGTTTTGAGCGTTAGAAGCGGCGCGATAATAGTAGCCACGGCTGCGGCCAGCCCCAGGAAGACCACACCGGCCAGCTTGAGCGGGTTGTTGTCCAGCGCTGTGCCTATGGCAAATAAGGTAATGCCAATGAGACCGGACACGATGGTGGCCAACGTGACGGCGCCGACAAAGACTTCGAAGCCGGTCCGGCCTTGGGTGATCTGGCCCAGCTTGCGCCGCAAGGTCTGCACCAGGTTGACCGTACCCAGGTCGTCCAGGGTCTTGGTGGCGCTGTCGGTGTTCTTGAGAATGCCCAGGTAGGTCTGCAGCTCGCGCGGGCTGACGTAGTAGGTCAGCACCAGTTGGTTGATGATCACCAGGTTGGCCACCCGCCCCAGGCCGGTGGGCACGCTGGCCATAGCCGCCAGATCCTGGTCGCTGGTCGCCCGGCTGGGGTCGTTGACCAGCGTATCGCCGAACTGGACCGGCCGCGCCCAGCCCCGGTTGAGCGACAGGTAGTACAGCTCCAGAATGGCCAGCTTGCCAGCGGCGACGTTGACGTCCTCGCCCGGCTCGATACCGGCATATGCCTGGTCCCAGGCCGCCCAGGCATCCTGGATGGGCATCGTTTCCCACTTGGCAGCTACGCTGTTGTAGCGGTACTTGTTCATGTTGAGGCCGGCCACGGTCTGGAGGGGGACGCCGTTGTCGGCGCGGAAGTCGAAGGTCAGGCTGTTGCCGCTCCACTGCGCCTGCCCGGTGCCGGCGACCGCCAGGTTAAGGGCGCGGAAACGCTCCTCGCGCGCAAACAGCAGCGAGGGCTGGATGGGGTTGCCGGCGCTCCAGTAAGGGGTGAAGACGCTGCCCAGCAGGTCCTGGGTGTCGGTCCTGGCCAGTTTGGCAAAGGCCTCGTCGCGGTGGCCGTAGGTCTTGTTGACGACCCGCAGCACGTTGGGCAGGCCCCAGCGCTGCACGGCGGGTACGCCGCCGTTCTGCAAACGATCCAGCCGGCTGGCGATGGTCGGGGCGTTGACGCCGCGGCCGTTGACGGTCAAATCGGGCTGGCCGTCGCCGTAGCACGTGCCGTTGATGTAGGTGTCGCAGTCGCGGGCCGAGAGAAAGGTCCCGTCGAGCGTGACGCTCAGCGGCGTCAGCACGCTTTCCGGTTCGGGCAGATTGGGTGCGGTGGGGTCCTCGTAGATAATCGCAAAGTTGGCGCCCCGATCCTCGCGGATGTTGAGGCCGGTCAGCTTCCAGGTGTCGTAATAGGTCTGCACCGGCTGGATATTGTTGTAGCTGTCGTAGGCCACACACACGCCGCCGTCGTAGTCGGCGCACTCGTCCAGCAGCATCTGCACGATCCACACCAGCCGCACCTGCTGGGCGCTGCCCCACGTGCTCCCCGGCCGGTAGAGCATCTTGCCGTAGAAGGCGACCCGGTTGTCGGTGTTTGGCTCCATCACCAGGTTGAGCGGCACATAGACGACCTTGGGCGTCACCGCGGCGTTGTTGAGCGGGCGAACTGCGATGCCGCCAAACTGTCCCAGCTCCTCGTCGCCCGGCAGGTTGCTGTTGTAGGCCGGCACCTGGATCTCCAGCATCGGGAGCAGTTTGGTGTCGCCGTTGTCGTCGGGCGACAGGGTACAGACGGCATTCGGGTCCTGGCCATTGGCCACCGCCGCCTGCGCGCAGACGTCGAAATAGGTCTGCGGGTCGTTAGGCCCGCGCTCGGCGCGCTGGATCTGGCCCTTGGCGTCACCGCTGGGCCAGTCCAGCACGTTGAACGCGTACCACAGGCGGGCCGGGTTGGTCGGCTGCACCTGGAATTCGACGTAGGTCGGCGCATTGGCGGTCAGCCCGTTGATGGTCAGCGCCAACGGTGCGTTGCCGCTGAAGGTTGGGCTGCCCACCTTGAAGGGTGACAGATCGATGTTGTTGGGTACGCCGTCGTTATCGATGTCGCGGTCGGCGATGTCGGGCGTTCCGTCGCCGTCGCTGTCGGGGCAGTTGGGGAAGCTGGTACACTTCTGGCCATCGAGCACCGTGTCGTCCAGCGTGCTGGATTTGAGCGGGTCACTGTACCAGCGCGGCCCGCCCGCCACCAGCGTAAAGCCAACCACCTCCTGAGAGTCCGTCAGCACGTCGCCGTCCGTATCGGTCACGAAGGGGTTGGTGCCGAGCAGCGTCTCCTGGACGTCGGTCAGGCCATCGCCATCGCTGTCGGTGCCGTCATCGGGGGCGGCGGCCAGTGGGTTTAGCCCGGCGGTGGTCGCCGCGTCGGGGGTACGGGGGTTGCTGCCCAGCGCGAGCTCGCGGGCATCGCTCACGCCATCGCCGTCCTGATCGGCACCCGTGTCGTTTTGCAGCAGGGCCAGGCGCTGGGCGGCCTGCAGGTGGCTGGTTTGTTGATCGGCGTTGTAGGCGTCGATGACGTCGTTGATCTTGCGGTTGGCTGGTTGCTCCGCCGGCGTCTGGGACTGCACGTAGGCGTCGAAGCGCTGCCACTCGGCGGCCTGCAGGAGGGGGGTGGCCAGCGTGACCAGGATCACCGCCAGGCTGATGGCGATGTACAGTTTGCGCGAGCGCATGTTGCGTACGAGCACGACCGTCAGCGCCAGCACGGCCAGCGCGAGCAAGAGATAGCCGGCGGCCTGGGGCAGACCGGCCACGAGGCCAGACACCAGGCCATGCAGTGCGCCCGGTTGAATCGCGATTCCGAGCAGCGAGGGGTTGGCCGCCTGCAGGGCACCGGGCTGGTCGCGATAGGTAAATGTCACGACGATATCGGATTTGGTGCGGTAGTCGGCGTCGGCGGCGGGTGGCAGTTCCATTTGGATCTGCTGGCGCACCGGCAGACCGCTGGCGGCCAGCCACAGCTCGCCGTGACCGGTCATGTTCACGTACTGGGTGGGCGGCGCGAGGGCCACCCCCTGCGGGAGTGCGCCGGCGCGTGCGACCTTTTCCTGCGTCATATCGCGCAGATAGCTGGCGTACCCTGGCCCGTCGAGATCGAAGGTGTAGCGTGTGAGGCCGTTGGCATCGGCGGGGCCGGCGGCCTGGATATTTTTGGCGGCGTGGAGAAATGTCAGGAAGTCGCCTTCGGGTGCAAACCCGCCGGTGACGTTGTCGGTCTCCTGCCACGGTCCGTCCCCCAGGCGCCCATAGGTCTTGTCATTCTCGACCTTGACCTGGGCGGCCGAGTTGCGATCGAGAACACTGCCGCCCTGCGACCAGAGGGCGAGCTGCAGCGTTTTGGCGTGCAGATCGGTTTGACCTTCCAGGTAGAGCCGCTGCGTTTTGCTGCTGCGGCCGACGTTGCCAGCTGTAGGCAGTGGAATGGTTTCCTGCTCGATGTCGGCCGTAAACTGATAGGCACCGGTGGCGCGCACCTGCTGCCAGGCGGCCATGACGTTTTGGCGTGCTTCCGTGGGTGCGGCCAACACGGCGGAGAGCCAGCCGGTTTGGGCGCCGGCGGCAAGAAGCAGGCTGCCGGCCACCACTAGCAGCATGATCGCCCGCGCATAACGGCGCAGCGGGCGTCGATCCTGATTGCTCACCGGATAGGTCTTTGACATCGAGTCTGTCTCCGTCTAGCGACATGCAGGAATGGTACGGGTTGGGGGTGCTGCGGCATGGGCTGCGGCAGCGTCAGTGCGATCTGTCGAATCCTTGATGGTCCCACGGATGGGTTGGGCAATGAGCGCAGTTGGCTGGCGGTGCCCAAATCTCGCAGGGTGCTGCGCCACGTGTGGATGGGGTGGTCAGGTCGTGGCTTTGGGCTTGGGGCGGACGGCCAACCGCGGCGCGCCATCGTTGCGAATGGTTATCGGAATACCAATCAGCAGGACAAATGGCACCGAATCGCATTGATAGCGCATCATCATACCGTTTTCAAATTGCCGCTAACTGTAAGTTCAATTACTTTGTTGGTCGTTTACCGTTGATTGTTACAAAGCGGTAAGGAACGCACCGTTGCCGGTGGCTTGGTGTGGCTGCAGTTGCGTTTTTTGAAGAAACCGTGCTATAATTTTCGTCGTGTGCACCCCGCCGGGGTTTGCTCCAGGGGTGGGGTGTCACGGTGGCTGATGCCCCGTCG
>JAYRNS010000435.1:0-3113 GCA_041912075.1 Anaerolineae bacterium | reverse complement strand
GTCTATGCCGGGAACAGAGGTCACCTTGTGCAAGTGACCCGGCGCCGCAGGCGCGCCATCCCGCTCACGAGACATGCCCCAACGCCGGCCCAGGCGGCGGAGACGCGCTCGGAGGCTCGCGTCAATCACGCGTGCTCAGAGCAGGACGACGCTCTCCTGCTCGTTGGGATCGGTACGGGCGATGACCGCCACGAACAATGGTTCACGATCCTGCGTTCGTAGTGCGCACTTGAATGCGCTGCACCAGGCTCATCGCACCCACCACCTCTGCCAGCGCCTCCGCGACCGCAACCAGCCGCGCCGGATCGACGATCGCCAGCGTGTCCTTCTCCGTATGGACGATCTCACCCAACAGCTCCGCCACCGCGGCCGAGGTGATCGCCAGCGCCGGCCGCTGGTGCATCAAAAAGAGGAAATGATCCCCCTGGTACCACGGCTCACCCTCGACGATGCCGGCGTGCTGGGCCAACACCTGGCGGACCAGGCCGGCCAATTCGGTCGGGCAGTCATACAACGAAAACGCCGTCGCTCCCTGCCGGTAGCCGGCACCGTCGATATTGATCCCCAGCACAATCTCGTCGAAACGGCCAGCGTTCTGCCGCAGGTAGAGCATCTCGCCGGGGTTGGAATAGTAGTCCTCCCCGTTCAGCGCCACGATCTCGACCCCCAGCGAACCCGCATAACCAGCCATCAGCTCGGCCACGAGCAGAAGCACCGTCACTCCGGCGGCATTGTCGATCGCGCCTGGCGTGCCAGCTTTGGCGTCGATGTGGGCAAAGAGCACAACCCGCTGCCTTCCGTCACCGCCGCGCGTTGCCACCACGTTGCAGCCGCTGCTGGGCAGCCGCTGCGCCTGGATGCTCAGCGTGGCCGTATGCCCGGCATAATTCGCCAGGCGCACACCCTCTTCTTCCGTCATGTGCACCGACGCGATGTCGAAGTCGCCGCCCAAAGAATACGGACTGGGTAGCACGGCAAACGGTACACCGTCCACTCCCAGTGCGGCACTATCGCTTACCCAGTCGATACAGTCGAACGACGGTGTCGTGACATCGAAACCATACGCGGCGATGGTCCCGGCAAAAAAACGAGTCGCCGCCCGGTTGCCGGCACTGCCAACGGCGCGGCCGGGGATGTCGTGACACAGGGTACGCAGGTGGACCGCCGCCTTGTCTGCCAGATAAGTGGATGTCATCTCCATCAAAAATCAATCCAAAATCGTCCTACCCGACCGGCACCCTACGCATGACCGTCGCCGTGGGCTGCGAGTACTGGTGATCGAGCTGCCCCAGGCACACTTCACTGCCAGCCAGCTCGATCGTGCCGTCGATTGCGGCCAGCATGTAGGTGACGACGGCGCCGCCCAGGTAAGAAGTATTACCCGAGCTCCAGAAGCTCTTTTTGGTGATCGCCTCGCCACCGCTGGAGACGATCTTCAGGTATAAGAGGTGGGTGATCCCCTGCTGGCGGATCTGCTGGCGTACCGCGGCCTGCAGCCACAGCGGCGGTATCGCCGGGTCTGATGTAGTGGTCAGCGAGGTCACGAATTCACTGAAGGCCTGCGCCAGGGTGTCGGCATTGGCAATAGAAGCTTGAGCACGGGCCAGCAGCCCCTGGCTGGCCTGCAGCGTCTGCCGGCGGGCGTCCAGCTGCGTGCGCAGAGCGCTCAGGTGGGCTTCGTCACTGGATGACCCAAGTTTGTCTAGCTCTGCCTGTATGGCTGCCATCTCGGCCTGTGCCGTGGCAATTCTGCCCGTCATCGGCTCGACCAGCTGCTGTTTGACTGATCCGGTGATCCTACCCATGGCCAGCTTCTTATCCACCAGCCCTGCCCAGCGCGTGACCAGCCCTGACTCCTGCACCAGGTTGAAGTTGAAGATCCGCACCGTGTGCCCGGTGATCCGGCCGGCGACCTCGGCCAGCAGTGCCTCGCTGCTGAGGTCGACCGTCTGACCCGTGACCGCGTAGTCGGTCTTGAAATAACCGACAATGTCGGCGACCGAGCTGACCACCGCTGGCGCCGCCATGACGAGCGGAGCAATCCCCGCGACCGGGAACACCTCCAGCTGGCCTCCCCCTGCTCCCGGTGGCAGCACTTCCACCCCGGCTACACCCTCGGTTGGCGGAAACAGCGCAACCATTGCGTCGAGCAGGCTGTCCATCTGCTGGTATTGGGCGTCGAGCTGGGTGCCGAAAAAGGCGATCTGCCGTTCCACCTGCACCAACGCCAGGTCACCCTGCGCGACATTGCGCTCGTCGACGATCAGGATGTTGGCCGGGGGGCCGGCCGGTAGTTTCTCAGAGATGGCCCTGGCCACCGTCGCCGCGCCCTCGCGCATCACCTGGTAGGCGACCAGGGTAGCCATATAACCAAATTTCTCGTCGGTCGTCACGGCGCCCTCACGCGGTTTGCTTTCGCCTTTGGGCACGGTCGCCTCCACGGTCGCCTTGCGTGCCACCGCGGCCGCACTTTCGGCCTGTGCAATCGCCTGCTGCACCTCGGCCGGCTTCTGCTGCATCCCCGCCTGCAGGTCGGCGATTTCCTTCTGCGCCTTGACGATCTCGAGCTGCTGCTGGAGCTGTTTGAGCTGTTCTTCTGGTGTCATGGTCCGTTTGCTCCGTCGGTCAACTTCTGGCTAAAAGCGTGGACAGAAAATGGGGCCGTGACGGTATTATACCATCGAGCGCCATACCCCAACAAGGTCAGCGCAACCACATCCGCTTTTGGGTTACCGTGCATTCGGTGGTAGACTTTCCGCAGCCACAAAGATTTGTTATAATATATTTCTTTGCGCCCTATGCGTCTTTGCGGTAAAATCCTGTGCACCGTCAATGACGTGCGGCTTCACACAACCTGTAGAAGGTGAAACGATGGTTAGACGCGTCTCGTGGTTTGCGCTGGTCTCGTTGCTGGGTGTTCAGTCGCTATGACCCATGACAGGAGACTTCCGAAGTCTCAGAGACTTCGGAAGTCTTTATGATCATCAGGACTCAACCAGCTCGCGCTTGAGGATCTTACCGGTGGCGGTCATCGGCAGGCTCGTGCGGAATTCGATGAAGCGTGGGTATTTGTAGTCGGCCAGGCCTTCTTTGGCAAAAGCGGTCACTTCTTC
>JAYRNS010000434.1:0-6006 GCA_041912075.1 Anaerolineae bacterium | reverse complement strand
TCCTTGAGACGCACGTTTTCGATGGTCAACCGGTCAACCAACTCGTGCAGATCCTCGTTTTGCTGGCGCATGCTAGATAGTTCGCGCACGGTATTTACCACGGATTGCATGCCATACGCCACCGAAGCCATACCTGACTGCAGCGGCAGAATAGGCCGCAGCACCAGGGCCTTGACCGAATTCAGGGCGCCAAGTTGGTTGAGCGCCAGGAGGCCGATGCTCACGGCCAACAGCACAAGCAGCCGCGCGTTGGCTGCTCGCAGATAACTTTGCGGTATCCGCATCATGGCCGCATTACGCCCGCATCAATGAATGGTGCTGCCGCGCTGCATGCTGGTCAACACCTTGCGCAGATCGTCGAGAGATTCGAGAATCTTTTCAGCACCTTTGGCCACGCAGGCCAGCGGTTCGTTGGCGACGTAGACCTTCATCTTGGTTTCTTCGCTGACCCGCTGCGCCAGGCCACGTAACAAAGCTCCCCCGCCGGCCAGCACGATGCCATCCGACATCAGGTCGGCCACGAGCTCGGGTGGGGTGTCGTCAAGGGTTCCTTTGATCGCTTCCACGATAATGCCCACCGAGTTGCGCAGCGCTTCCCGCACCTCGATACTGCTCACGTCCACTGCTTCCGGCAGGCCAGTAATCAGGTTTCGTCCGCGCAGCGTATAAACAATTTCCTGTTCCAAGGGGTAGGCGGAGCCAGCGTCGATCTTGGCATGTTCGGCGGTGCGATCGCCGATCAGCAAGTTGTATTTCTGGCGCGCGTAGGCGATGATGTCTTCGTCCATTTCGTCACCGGCCACGCGGATCGAACGCGCCACGACGATGCCACCGAGGGCGATGACTGCCACTTCGGTGGTGCCACCGCCGATGTCGACGATCATCGAACCCTTGGCTTCGGTGACTTTCAGCCCGGCACCAATTGCCGCGGCCATGGGTTCTTCCACCAGATAAGCTTCGCGCGCGCCGGCGCTGATCGCGGCATCGTGCACGGCCCGTTTTTCGACTTCGGTCACACCGCTGGGAATGCCCACGACGACACGCGGCCGCGGAATCCGCAAAACCGACCGCTCATGCACTTTACGAATGAAGTGATGCAGCATCTGTTCGGTGACGTCGAAATCGGAGATGACCCCGTCACGCAGCGGTCGTACGGCCACAATGTTGCCGGGTGTGCGCCCGACCATCTCCTTCGCTTCGGCGCCAATCGCCAGGACTTTTTTGGTCTTCTTTTCGATCGCCACCACTGACGGTTCGTCGATGACGATGCCTTCTCGGCGTACGCATACGAGTGTATTGGCCGTGCCCAGGTCGATGCCGATGTCCAGCGAAAACAGACCCAACAGCCAATTGAGCGGATTGAACAACTCGAACTCTCCTCCAAAACGCAGGGGTGGCGAAAAAACCGGCCTGGCAGGATGGTGTCAGGCCGTATGAATCGCTTACCCGGTCGCGTTCATGACATTCGGCTTCAACGGGCCCATTATACCATCGAAAACGTAATTCGTAAAACGTGAAAACGTAAGAATGTAAGAACGTGAAAACGTGAAAACGTGAAAACGTGACGAACGTAAGAACGTGACGAACGGGCAGGATATCTCCCGTGCCTTATAACGCAGGAACGGTCGTGGCGGTTACGGACCAGCAGCTCTTGGCTTTGGAACACGTCGGTGATACAATAGCCCCCATGGATGTACCAGCCGTCGTCATGGCTTCGATTCACGAGGATGACCTGTTCGTACCCGGCACACCGCTGGTGATTGGGGTGTCGGGTGGTGCTGATTCGCTGTGCCTGCTGCACGTGCTGCGGCATCTGCCATCCGAGCTGGCGCCCGTGTTGCACGTGGCACACCTCAACCATGGTCTGCGCGGTGCCGACGCCGTTGCCGTTGCCGCTTTCGTGGCCCAACTGGACAGCGACTGGGGTCTACCCTACACCGTTCGCCAGGCCGATTTGTCTGCGCGTCACGGCCTCTCCGTGGAAGAGGCCGGGCGCCGCGCGCGTTACACCTTTCTGAGTGAGGTGGCGTACGCCACAGGCGCCACGACGGTTGCCGTCGCCCACAACGCCGACGACCAGGTCGAAACGATCCTCATGCACTTCGTGCGCGGCAGCGGTCTGGCAGGTCTACGCGGTATGCGTACCAAAAGCGTCATGCCACGCGCGCCCTGGGGCCGCGCCGTGGTCGAGGATGACCTGTTACCGCCCTTGGTCGCGCCCAGCGGTTCCCCACAGACGCTGGTGCGCCCGCTGCTGTATGTGCCACGCAGCGCCATCGCAACCTACTGCGAGGCGCACCAACTGCAGCCCCGGATCGATCGATCCAACGACGATCTCACCTTTTTCCGCAACCGCCTGCGGCACGAGCTGTTACCACAGCTTGCGACCTACAACCCCGGAGTGCACCATGCACTGCTGCGTACCGCCCGTGTCCTGGCCGACGAGCATCACCTGCTGCGCCGTCTCCTGGCCGAAGCCTGGCCGCACGTCGTGCCACACGCCAACGCCACGTCGGTAACGCTGGCGTTGGCCCCCTGGCGTGCCCTGCACGTGGCATTGCAGCGCAGCGTGCTGCGCGAGGCTATCCACCACCTGCGACCAGGGCTGCGCGATGTCGGTTTCGAGCACGTCGAAACGGCACGCCAGCTGCTGATGGACCCGGCGTGCACCACTGGGCAGCGGGCCACCCTGCCGCGCGGGCTGCTGCTCACGGTGGGTTATACGACGGCCACCATCACGGAGCCAGGCGCCGCGCTGCCCGCGGCCGCCGGCCCGCAGCTCACCGTGACACCGCTGGCACTCCAGGTTCCAGGCGTCACCCTGCTGCCCGGTAGTACGTGGCAGGTGTGGGTCGACATCGGTACGCCCGCCGATTTGCCTGCCGACTGGCAGACCCACCGCGACCCCTGGCGGGCCTGTCTGGATGCCGATATGGTGGGTCCCGTTCCTGTCCTGCGCATCCGCCAGCCAGGTGATTGGTTCCAACCGCTGGGCCTGGACGGGCACCGCAGCCTCGTCCACGCATTTATGATCAACCATAAGCTGCCAGCCGCGCTGCGCCAACGGTGGCCCCTCCTGCACGGTCAAAATGGCGTGGCCTGGCTCACCGGGCTGCGGATCGACGAACGTGCCCGTGTGCGCCCGCAGACGACACGTGTGCTGATCGTCCAGTTGACGAACAGTCAGGAAACCAGCCATGCGACCACTGATCTACTGGGCGCGTGACCGCCAGGCGACGCTGCGGCTGGCGCGGCGATCACCCACCGAGGTCGCTGGGCAGGTCGTGACGGCGGCTGAGACCGTGTCGTTTTGTTTCGACCTGCGCACATTCGTGCTGACCCTGGGCGAAGGTGATGAGCAGCGGCTCGTCCAACTCAACGAATACGGCTGGGAGATCTAGTGGCTCAAGGAGACAGCAAGTCAAACACGAGTCGGCCGCGGGTGGTACTCAAGCCGGGCAAGGAAAAGCCTGTGGTGCAGCGCCACCCCTGGGTGTTTTCAGGTGCCATCGCGACCATCGACGACGCCGGTTCGGCCGGCGATCTTGTCGACGTCCACGACGCCCGCGGCCAGTGGCTGGCCTGCGGCTATCTGAACCGGCGCTCGCAGATCACCGTACGGCTCTTGAGCTGGCGTGTCGATGAAACGATCGACGACGCCTTCTGGCGCCAGCGTTTGCAGCGAGCCATTACCGGCCGCCAGTCTCTGGTGCACAGCCCTCATACCAACGCCTATCGCCTGGTCAATGCCGAAAACGATGGTCTGCCCGGTCTCGTGGTCGATCGTTATGCCGATTGGCTGGTCGTTCAATGCCTGACACTGGGCATAGCGCGCCGCCGCGACACGATCGTCCAGGCCCTGCAGGACCTCCTGGCGCCGGCTGGTATTTTCGAACGCTCGGATGTCGATGTGCGCAGCCACGAAGGACTGGCCCCACAGACCGGTCTACTCAGCGGGTCGATGCCCCCGGCGGTGGTGTGGATCCAGGAAAACGGTCATGCGTTTGCGGTCAACCCAGCCGCCGGGCAGAAGACCGGCTTCTACCTCGACCAGCGAGACAACCGGTTGCGCACGGCCGCCGCGCTGGCTGCCCTGCCAGGGGCGCGGGTCCTGAATTGTTTTGCCTACAGCGGTGCCTTTGCGGTCTATGCGCTGACCGAGGGCGCTGCCAGTCACGTGACCAATGTCGACAGCTCGCTGGATGCGCTGCAGTTGGCCGAGCAAAACCTGACACGCAACGGGCTAAACCCGGATGAACAGGCGGTGGGTTTGCTGGGCGACGTCTTTGCCATCCTGCGTGACCTGCGCATCCGGCAGCAGTCGTTCGACGCCGTCATTCTTGACCCGCCCAAATTTGCTCACACCCAGGGCCAGGTGTCGGCCGCCACGCGCGGCTACAAGGACATCAACCTGCTCGCGGCGCAGCTCGTGCGTCCGGGTGGTCTGCTGGTCACGTTTTCGTGTTCGGGTCTGGTAAGCGCCGATCTGTTTCAGAAGGTGGTTTTCGGTGCGGGTCTCGATGCGCGCCGCGATTTACAGATCGTCGCACGGCTGGGACACGGCCTCGATCACCCCATCCTGCTCAGTTTTCCCGAGGGCGAATACTTGAAAGGACTCATCTGCCGCGTGTGGTAGTGGCCGTCACTCACGCCACGACCGTGACGTCGGCATCTCCCTCGCGACGCCAGGCGTGCGTCATACGCAGTGCGTTGAAGGCGGCACCCACCCGGCCAGCACGGTCGAGCACCACCAGACCGGCCCAGCCGTGGGTCCGTTTAGCGAGCAGATCGAGCGCAGCCTCGGCGGCCTGCTGCGGCGTTAGCTCGCGGGCCAGGTTATCCACCGCACGGTAGGCCAGCAGGCTGCGGGCAATGGTCTCACCGAAGCCGGTGGTGGCGCAGCCACCGAGCTCACTGTCGGCGTAATAACCGCAGCCCGGCAGCGGTGAATCGCCGACGCGACCCGGTGCTTTGAGCGACATGCCCCCGGTCGAGCAGGCGGCCGCGATGTTGCCGAAACGATCAAGGGCCACAGCGCCCACAGTGTCTGCACCGGTCTCATGCTGTTCTTGGGTCAGAGTATCGGCAAACGTCCCCTGGCGCAGGCGGGCGAATTCGGCGTGCCGGCGTTCGGTGAGCAGCGCGGTGATTGACACGGCCGGCACGCCATGGGCTTGGGCAAAGTTGTCTGCGCCCTGACCAGCGAACAGGATGTGATCACTCTGCTCGAGAATCAAGCGGCAGACAGCGATTGGGTTGGTGACCTGGGTGATGGCAGCAACCGCGCCGATGCGCAGGGTCGTGCCGTCCATCAGGCCGGCATCCATCTCGATCGTTCCCGCGCTGGTCAGGCATGATCCGCGGCCGGCATTGAATGCTGGCAAATCCTCCAGACACATCACCGCTTCCTGGACGGCATCGAGTGCCGTCTTGCCCGCGGCTAACGCGGCATAACCGAGTGCGGTGGCCTGGCGAATTCCCGTGGCATGGTCGGCGCGCGCCGTTTGGGGGATGTTACCCGCACCCCCATGGACGATGATGGCAATCGTCACGCGGTTACCTCCAAAAAGAAACGGCGTGGAATGTTTCATTCCACGCCGTCTTTGCATTCGGCATTGGTCGATCAGACTGGCTGGCGGTGTTGGCGCAGCGTCCGATCGATGATGTCATCTTGTTCTTCGCGATAGACATGGCTGTCACGGCGCGACCGTTTGCTGCCGCGCTTGTCTTCCCCGCTGGCGGGTGCTGGTTCGTTCGCCAGGGCGGCCTGAAGCGCCAGAGCCATCGCGGTGGGCCCCATGTCCTCGTCGTCGGCCTTGTAGTCGTACCACTCTTCGCGGTCACCCGTGCGACCACGCTGGCGCTTGTTGGTGCGGCGGTCGCGGCGATCGCGGGACCGGTTATCGGTAACTTCCTCAGGATACCCACCGTCCTGCCGGTCGCGGCTGCGCGGCCGTTCGCGTGCGGGGCGCTCTTCTTCGGCTTCGATCACGGGTGGGGCGGATT
>JAYRNS010000433.1:0-1573 GCA_041912075.1 Anaerolineae bacterium | reverse complement strand
TAGCGCGGCAGGAGCATGTCGGTCGGGTAGCGCTCCAGCGGGTAGCCGATAGCCGCACCCGCGAGCCGGTAGTTCGTGCGGCCCGTGATCTGGATGGCCCCTCTGCCCAAAAACGCGCTGCCGTCCCCGCTCGCCTCGTTGCCGTTACCAAGGCGGTTGGCATAGACGTGGTTCGCGAGTTTCACCGGGTCACGGGAATACGGCAGCGCGGCTTCCAGGTTCGGGAACCGGGACGGCCAGGTGCGCATCAGTCCCTCGGCCGAATAGTTCAGATTCTCCGTGAACCGGGTCAGGCCCGCCGACTCATGGCAGCATTGCGCCAGGAACATCTCGGCGCGCTTCACCGTGTTGATGTCCCACTTCGGCATGGCCTCGGCGAGTGCCTCTGGCCAGCCTTGAACGGCCTTCGGTGCGACGACGCGGATCTGCTCGGCGGTCGGAACCACGTCAGTCCCCGAGCCCGAAGTGATTGCTCGGCACGAAGCCGTCGCGGATCTGAAGGTGCGTCTCGACCGCCGTGAGCCGGCCTTGCGTCACCATCTGGTGCTTGGACAGCAGCGTTGACATCGCTCGCACTTCGGCGCGCAGCCGCGCCAGCTCCCACACGATCGCTGCACCGATCATTCCTACGACCGCCGCCCACACGGCAAAGGAGACGGTCAGATTCTGCGGGTCCATCGCCCTCCCCTTACTGCTGCTCTGGAGGCTTCGTCGGCGAGCGCTTCGGCCCGCCCGGCGTGCCGCCGTCCTTGTCGCCCGGCTTGCTCTTGAACTTCCACACGAACGCCGCGACGAACGCGACGATGACTAGGACTGCGATCAGTTCCATGACGTGCTCCTACGTGTAGGTGAAGATGACGACACCACGCGCGCCGGCACCACTAGTTCCACTGGTCACGCCTCCGCCGCCGCCTCCCGGTGCAGTGCCAGGATTGGACCCTCCGGCTCCACCAGCCCCTCCCAACGGCGCACCACCAGCGCCACCAGCGCCGGAATTCTGAGCGCTGCCCGATGTATTAACGTCACCGCCGGATGATGTTCCAGCGGATCCCCCGCCTAGTACGCCGCCGCCTAGTCCGCCACCACCCGCAGAAAGAGTAACGGTCCCGCCGGACACCGTTCCGCTGACGGTGGATGCGTTTCCGTTATTTCCGTTGAAGTCCGAGGACACGCCGGAGACCTGAGCACCTACCGTGTAGGTAAATGTGTTTCCGCCCGTGACCGCGATGGTCTTTTTGCAGTACCCACCGCCTCCGCCTCCACCACCACCCTCGACAGAGTCATGTCCGCCGGAGCCTCCACCGCCGACGAGTTCAATGACACACTGGCTGGCTCCGGATGGAACGGTCTCGGTCGCGCCCGTACCACTAGTGCGCGTGTTCTGCTGGTAGAACCCGCTATTCACCATCGCTATGAGCATCCCGCTCACTTGACGATGCACACCGATGCTGAGTTGAACCACGCGGACATGGACGTGTGGGCGGGGACGGAAATCGTGGCCGAATCAGTCCCGGCGGCGTTGTACATCGTCACTCCTGAGCCGCGTGTAATGGTGATGGCCGAGCCTGAGTCG
>JAYRNS010000432.1:0-5869 GCA_041912075.1 Anaerolineae bacterium | reverse complement strand
GTTTCCAGGCACCGGCACGGGGCAAACAAAAAACG
Organism: Anaerolineae bacterium; assembly: GCA_041912075.1. Classification (GTDB taxonomy): domain Bacteria; phylum Chloroflexota; class Anaerolineae; order SSC4; family Amarolineaceae; genus SSC4. The sequence continues at coordinate 5,834 of JAYRNS010000432.1, read as the reverse complement.
CGCCGGGCGCGACGGGGTGTATTGTAGCGGAGGCAGGTTGAAAAGGCAAATAGGAGCCGGCGTGTAACTGTTCACCGCCGGCGTGAACATTTTGGATTTTGGATCTGCAATTTTGGAGTCCTCCGGCGGATTGCGGCACCACGAAGGATTTCGTGATATAATAGTATGCGTTGTGCGTTGTCAAAACCGGATGTACTTGCGGAAACTTGATTGAGAATGCGGAGGTTAGCCATGCAATCGTCATCCGCACAAGCCGTAACGGGCCATCAGGTCCGACAGATCGTTCAGGTTCTCATGACGTTGCCCCCTGAGAAGGTTAGCGAAGTGTGGGACTTTGTCGCGTTCCTCCAGGAACGTTATGTGACCACCACCTTCCTCGATGTGAGCGACATGTGGACAGACCAAGATCTGGCAGATATTACAGCCGCCAGTCTGGGACATGCCCGAATAACAGGGTCACCGGAGCCAGATGACGAATGGTGACGCCTGGCGATGTTGTCACCGTAGATTTCCCCGGCGCAACAGGTATCAGACGCCGTCCAGCGGTCGTGGTGTCTACCGAACTCTACCACAAGACACGCCCAGATGTGATATTGGGCATTCTGACCAGCCAGGTAGCAGATGCTTCGACGCCAAGCGACTACCTCTTGCATGACTGGACAAGCGCTGGGTTGCGGAGGCCTTCTGTGTTTCGCTGTTTTCTGGCGACACTGCCATCTACGTCCGTTACCAACGTGGGTCATCTATCATCACAGGACTGGGATGGCCCTCAAAGCGGCGATATCCTTTAAATAGCGCACATGATCACCTCCTACGAGCTGCGCCAGCGTAACTATCTCCTCAAAATCAGCCGGGCGATGACCTCGAATCTCGACCTGCCTTCGCTGCTGCGTCTGATCTTGAGTGCGGCGGCGGAGATGGTGCAGGGTGAGATGGGGCTGATGGCGCTGCGCCAGCCGGAAGGGGCGATGCGTGTCGAGGCCTATTACGGCATCCCGGCGGCCGTTCTGTCACGCTTCGAACCACTGCTAACCGATGTGGGGCGTGCGCCGGGGCCAGTTGACCGGGCGTTGTTCATTCCTGACCTGACCGTGAAGCTGCACCGGGTATCGGCGGCGACCGGGCTGCCTCTGCGGCAGGTGGTGGCGCTGCCATTGCAGTTTAACCAGGTCTTATTGGGTGTCATCTACATCTTCCGCAGCGGCAGCGCCGACTTCTCGGCCAACGACCGCCAGGTGCTGGCCGAGTTTGCCGACCAGGCCGCGATTGCCGTACGCAATGCCCAGCTGTACCAGGAAGTGATTGCCGAGAAGCGCCGCCTCGACGCGATCATCGAAAACAGTGCCGATGGTGTCATGATCCTCACTCCCGACCTGCGCATCGAGGTCATCAACCGTGCTTTGTCGGCCATGATCGGCTGGCCGGCCGAAGCGGCCCACGGCCGGCCCTGTTATCAGGTGTTTGCCCTCGACAACCCAACCGGCCCGGACTTGTGCCAATCGGCGACGTTCAGTGAGGACTTGCCCAAGGAGGGCTCACTGTACGTCGAAGGCGACCTGGTACGCCCTGGCGGGTCGCGTATTACGGTGGGTGCCACCTATTCGCCCCTCTACGACGAACGCGGTGTCCTGCAGCAGATTATCGTCAACGTGGTGGACATCACGCGCTTCCGCGAAGCTGAGGACATGAAAACCACCTTCGTGTCGGTGATCTCGCATGAACTCAAAACACCGGTTGCGCTTATCAAGGGTTATGCCAGCACGCTGCAGCGTGACGATGCGCAGTGGGATGCGCAGACCGTACGCGAGAGCCTGACCGTCATCGAAGAAGAGGCGGACCGGCTCAATGCCCTGGTCGATGATCTCCTGGATGCCTCGCGTATCCAGGCCGGTGCGTTCAAGCTCGACCGGGTCGACGTCGACGTGCCCAGCCTGGTACGTCCGGTGATCGAAGGCTTTCGCTTGCAGACCGCGCGCCATCACTTCGAGAGTGATTTTCCAGAGAACCTGCCGCCCGCTCTGGCTGACCCTGAACGTCTGCGCCAGGTGTACAATAATCTGCTGAGCAATGCGATCAAATACTCCCCGGACGGCGGCGCGGTACGTGTAGGCGGCTGGCACGATCCCAAGGCGCGCCAACTCGTGCTGTACGTAGCGGATGAGGGGATCGGTATCCCGCCGCTCGAACAGGAACGTCTCTTCCAGCGTTTTTACCGGGTCGATTCCAGCCTGCGGCGCAAAACCGAGGGAGCCGGTCTGGGTCTCTTTTTGACGCGCGCCATCGTCGAGGGGCACGATGGCCGCATCTGGGTGCGCAGCGAGCCTGGCAAGGGCACCACGGTGTTTTTCACCCTGCCGGTGTACGAAGGTTGAATACGGAGTCGAGACTATGCCCGCGAGCGGCAAAGAAAAACCACGCATCCTCATCGTTGACGACGAGTCACGTATCCGGCGCGTCGAGCGCATGAACCTGGAGCTGGAGGGATACGAAGTACTCGAGGCCTCCAACGGGCTCGAAGCCCTGGATAAGGTGCGCGAAGACCTGCCCGACCTGGTGGTGATGGACGTGGCGATGCCGCAGCTGGACGGGTTCGAAACCCTGAAGCTGATCCGTGAAATCTCGACGGTGCCGGTGATCATGCTCACCGTCAAGGGGGAGGAAGAGGACCGGATTCGCGGTCTCGACCTGGGTGCCGACGACTACATGGCCAAACCGTTCAGTCCGCGCGAGCTGGTCAGCCGTATCCGCGCGGTTCTGCGGCGCACCGAGGAACGCAGTGTCTCGGGGCAGGAGATCATCACTGTCGACTCCGACCTGGCGATCGATTTTGGGCGGCGCGAGGTGATCGTGCGTGGCGACCGGATCAAGCTGCGCCCGACGGAATACCGCCTGCTGTACCACCTGGTGCAAAATGCGGGTCGCATCGTACCTCACGAAATCCTTATGGCCCGTGTCTGGGGACCCGAATACCGTGACGAGCATCACCTCCTCCGGCTGTACGTCACCTATCTACGGCAAAAGATCGAGCAGGACCCGGCACACCCGCGCTATATCATGAATGAGCGTGGGGTGGGTTACCGGTTCATGGACTTTGCACGGTAGGCGTTGGGGTCACGTCGGGTGGCGTGTGGCACTCGGTGCACTTATCCAGGTCCATGGTGTAGTGGTCGCTGGGCATTTCCAGCCGCTGTGGGGCATGGCAGAGTGAACAATCCTTGCGTCCCACCAGCGGATGCGGCATTGGCTGCGGGGTTGGGGTGATCGTTGGAGTCACCTCGATGGCCGGGCGGTGGCAGTGCAGGCAGCGGTCGACCGTGTACAGCGCGTGGTTGGCCGGGATGGGCTGCGTGCCCTGCGGGCTGTGGCAGATCAGGCAGTCGTCGAAACCAGCCACGGCGTGTGGAATGCGCCGCAGTGTCAGCGGCTCTGCGGTGGGGAAATCGCCGGCCGGCGGCACGGGGGGCGTTGGTGAATGGACGGCCACATCGCCGGCCGTCGTGCAGGCCGCCAGCAGCAGCACGAGCGCCGTGAGCACGGCGTAGAGAGCGATCGTTTGCCTGAGTGTTGGCATGAGTTCTTCCTTCTTGGGATCAGTTTAGCATCGTTGACTGCCATCCGCAACCGGGCGAAGGCGCGAATGCCGTCCGCGAATGATGACCACGAATGCGCGAATTACAGCGAGCCAACCGGGAGGCGCCCGCCTGGCGCTCAAGCGCCAGGCTGATGGCTCAAGTCCGCTCAAGCGGACTGGGCGGTAGGGGATGGCATGTCCGCCTGGTGCTCAAGCTCCGGGCGGACAGCTCAAGTCCGCTCAAGCGGACTGGGCGTAGGACGGGTCACCTACTCCGTACTCCGTACTCCCTACTCCGTACTCCCTACTCCGTACTCCCTACTCCCTGCTCCCACACATTTTGCCCTCCCCCCCATACCAGGTATAATGATTTTCAGCAAATCTAGCCCATACAGATTGGACGGTATCTATGGAAAGAGAGGCGAACGCCGGCATGCGCGATAAGATTGGTTACCTGTCGGACATCGAGATATTCCAGGACCTTTCGCCGCGCGAAATGCAGGAGTTGGATCGCATCACGACCATGAGCAACGTCCAAAAGGGCAAGGTTTTCTATCGCCCCGAGGACGTCACCGAGGTCCTCTTCATCATCAAACAGGGGCGCGTGCAGCTTTACCGTATCTCGGCCGAAGGCAAAAAACTCGTGATCACGACCCTCGGCCCCGGCAACCTGTTTGGCGAGATGGCGCTGGTGGGCGAGCAAATGCACAATACCTTTGCCGAAGCCATCGAAGACTGTCTGATCTGTGTGATGAGCCGCACCGATCTGGAGCGGCTGATTCTCAACAAACCGCAGGTCGCGCTGCGTGTGCTGGACATCACCGGCCGGCGGCTGCATGAAGCCGAGGAACGCCTCGAAGACATGGCCTTCAAGGGTATCCCCGCGCGGCTGGCGTCGCTGCTGCTGCGTGTACGTGAGGAGCAGGGCAGCAACGAAATCAAGGGTCTGACCCACCAAGACCTGGCCGAAATGGTTGGCACCTACCGCGAGACCGCCACTCAGGTGCTCAACGACCTCAAAAACGACGGTCTGATCGACATCGGTCGCAAACGGATCATTATTCTGGACCCCGAAGGTCTGGAAGCGCGGGCCGAGTCCATCTGAAAACCCTTCAGGTCTGTAAGACCTGAAGGGTTTGTTTAGGTTTTTCTGCTTGACAACACCCGCAAACTGTGCCATAATCATGTACGAAGTTTTGTCGTGTTTGCCTCGAGCCAGGTTCCTACCCCCGGCTGGCGTATGGGTGCTGGAGCAGGGAGCGCATTCGATCACGTCGCCCTGTTTTGTGAGCGATCAAGGTACTGAGTTGCCAGTTTGCTCCGGCACGCGTTCCTCGTATTCAAGCCGATTAGTTGTATCGCGTCAAATGAAGAGATGACCCGTTCAGTCGCAGCTCGACTGAACGTTGTGAGCAAAGGAGGGATACGTCACGGTGCCCGCGCATGCGGATACCTGACCTGCTGACAACGTTCGATTCACGGACTGATTCGCCTGTGTCAGCAGAACCGTCATCGCACTGGACGACCCATTGCCCTAAAGGAGGTGTCCCGCGTCCTGAACTGCAGCCCGTCACTTCTCCGCCCCCGGCCAATCCTTTCGACCGTGAGAAATTCAGAGGAGGATTTCGTCCCATGAGAAAAGCGACCCTACGTATTTTGCTTTTGGTGATGGTGTTGGCCCTGTTAGTGCCCGCCTTCGCCAGTGCCGCACCCCTCAGCAGCAGCAGCGGCCCGGCGGCCGACGTAGCTGCACCCGCTGGCAAGGGCGACGTGCCGGCAAGCGGCGGCGCCAACGTTCCCCTGCAGCCGGTCGCACCGGGTGCAATTCTGTACGACAACGGCCCGCTGGTGACGCATCCCGGCGGCGGCTTCGGCGGTGCCGATGCCAGCGTATTACAGACCAGTCTCGGCCTCACCATCTATGGTTTTGGCCATGCAGTCAGCAGCGGCTTCCGCATGGCGGATGACTTCACCGTCCCCGCCGGCGGCTGGAATGTCACAACGATTACCTTCTACGCCTACCAGACCGGTTCGACGACCACGTCGACCATCAACAATGTCAATCTGCGGATCTGGGATGGCCAACCGGGTGCCAGCAATATCGTCTTTGGTGACACCACGACCAACCGCCTGGCCACCTCGACCTTCAGCAACATCTATCGCTCGATTGACACCTCAATTTTGGACAGCAATCGACCGATCATGGCTGACGTCGTGACGGTGAACACGTTCCTGCCGGCCGGCACCTACTGGCTCGACTGGC
>JAYRNS010000431.1:0-5188 GCA_041912075.1 Anaerolineae bacterium | reverse complement strand
GGGTACCTTGACTTTCCTGGGACGACAAGCTTTGGAACCGCCGATGAAGTTCATCGACCGACCGTCTGGAGACACAGCACAACCATGAGCGGTATCCTCAAGAAACCAGCGCCGAAAATCGTCGCACCCACGTCCGACGGTCAGGATCCGTTCTGGCCCGACACCAAACGCCTCATCGACCTCGGCGCGGTGACACCGATCATCAGCAACCTGGTCACCGCCGCGTTGTTCGGTGTCGATCCAGCGGTGCTGTCGCAGTCGTGGGCCGAGCAGTACGTCGATTCCCCGCTGCCGCCGGAAGACAACCGCGACGTGGCGCGCGTCGCCCAGTACCTGGCGGTCCACAAGAACGACCCGGTCGAAGCCAAACGTTTGTACCTGGAAGCCCTCAAGGGCTTTATGGTCGCCCGCGACGATGCCGACCCTGAGCTGGTTGAGGAATACGACGACACCAAACGCGCCAGCGTCAGCTTCTCCGAGCTGGCGCGTCTCTTTGGTTACCCTCGTTTCGCCGACCCGTCGCAGAACCCGCTGCGTCTGCTGGCTGAGCTGCCGCTGCCGGTCTACCTGACCACAGGCCACCACCAATTCCTACAGCACGAGCTGGTCAAAGTGTCCACCGACAAGGGGCCCAAACAACCGGTGACCGAGATCTTCTACTGGCACGACGGTCTCAAACGTATTCCCTCGATCTTCAGCAAAGAACCCGATTACACACCCAGCGTCGATCGTCCCCTGGTCTACCACCTGTTCGGGCTCGACGAATATCCCGAGTCCCTGGTGCTGACCGAAGACGATTATCTCGACTACCTGGTGAAACTGTCCTCGATCAAATACGAAGTCCAGCACCTGGACAAAGAGCTGGACCTGCCGTCCTGCGTGTCGATGGCCCTCACCGGGACAGCATTGCTTCTCCTGGGTTACCAGATTTATGACTGGGACTTCCGCGTGCTGTTCAAGGGTCTCGTACAGGCCACCGGCGAAAGCCGCTTCAAACGTACACCCAAGAGTGTCTCGATGCAAATCACACCGCAGGTCGACGACGACCCGCAAAAACGGACCGAGATCAAAACCTACCTGACCCAATTCTTCGAACAATCGCATTTTAGCGTCTTCTGGGGTGACATGCCCGCCTGTGTCATCGAAGTCTACAAACGCTGGAAAGGCAGCTGAGCCATGAGTGACGATCACGATCCGGCCGTTGACCAGGCAGCCGCCCCGGCGGTCGATCTCGAATACCCCTACGTCGGGCCGCTGACGTTCACCCAAAAAGAGGCCGATCGTTTCTTCGGGCGCGAGCGTGAGGCGCGCGACCTGCTGGCCCTGGTGGCACGCGAACGGCTGGTGCTGTTCTATGCGCAGTCCGGCGCCGGCAAATCTTCCCTGCTCAACGCCCGCCTGATCCCCAACCTGCCGGACCAGGGTTTCGATGCCCTGCCGGTCGCCCGCGTCAGCGGTGAGATCCCTTCGGAAGTCGACCCGGCACAGGTCAAAAACATTTTCGTGTACAACCTGATCCTCAGCCTGAACCGCGGTCTGCCCGAGACCGAGCGGGCTACGCCGGCGGAGCTGGCCGGCTACACCTTGCTGCGTTACCTGGCGGGTGATGAGGTGGCGGCACGCAGCGAAGCGCCGGCGGAAAACGGCGTGGCGCCCACACCCGATGCCACACCCGATCTGGCCCCTACTGTGCTCATCATCGACCAGTTCGAAGAGGTATTTACCACCCACGTCGACCTGTGGGAGGAACGGCGGGGTTTCTTCGCCCAGCTGCGCACCACGCTGGAGTGGCTGCCCAACCTGTGGGTCGTCTTGACCATGCGCGAGGATTACGTGCCACCGCTCGAGCCGTACGCCGAGCTGCTGCCCAACCGTCTGCGTGCGCGCTTTTACATGCAGCGTATGGAAGAGGCCGCCGCACTGGAGGCGGTCGAGCGACCCGCCGCCAAGTACGGCCGGCCGTTCGATCCGGGTGTGGCCAAGACCCTGGTCGACAACCTGCGGCGTATCCGCGTGCAGTACCGCGATGAGCCGCCGCTGGGCCAGTACGTCGAACCGGTGCAGCTGCAGGTGGTGTGTCTCGAGCTGTGGAAGAAGGTCCAGAACCATCCGCTGGGGCCGATTACCGAAGCCGATCTGCCGTTGGACTACATCGACCAGGCGCTGACCAATTTTTACGAAAGCGCCCTGGCCAACACCCTGGCCGATCCCCAGGTACAGGCGCGCGGCGTGACCGAGCACACGCTGCGCGACTGGTTTTCGCACGAGCTGATCACCGAAACCGGTATTCGCAACACAATTCCGCGCAACGAGGAAACCCAACTCACCGGCACCCTGCCCAACGTGGCCGTCGATATCCTGGCGCGCCACTTCCTGGTACGCACCGAGCCACGCGCCGGCGGTAACTGGGTCGAGCTGGTGCACGACCGTTTTATCGGTCCCATCCAGGAATCCAACCAGGCCTGGCGCGATGCCCGCTTACAGCAGGACCCGCTGCTGCGTGCCGCCGACCAGTGGGACAAAGGTGGCCGCACCAAGGACCTTCTGCTGACCGGCACCGCGCTGCAGCAGGCACTGGCCCAGGCCGGCACCACGCCCCAGGGGTCGCTCGTCCGCTCCTTCCTGGAAGCAAGCCAGGAGGCGCAGCGCGAGCTTGATTTGGCCGAAGCCCAACGGCGCGAAGAGGAAGCACGCCACCAGGCGACCGAGGCCAAACGTCAGGCCACACGCGAACGGCAGCAAGGCCGGCGCATTCGTGTGCTGGCCCTGTTTGCGGCCATCGTGGCCGCGATTGCGTTCATTGCGGCCGTTTTTGGCGTGATGGGCCAAACTTCGGCACAGCACGCCAATGCCACGGCACAGGCCGATGCGCTGCGTGCCCAGGGTGCCGAAGCCACGGCACGCGCCGAAGCCACGCGCGCGCTCAATGCCGAAGCCACCGCCCGCGCCAATGAAGGCAAGGCAAAAAAGAACGAGCAGCAGGCCGACGCGGCGCTGCTCACGGCGCGCTCACTCTCCCTGGCTAACCAGTCACGCAGTGTGGGTGGGGAATCTGCGCTTTTGTTGGGGCAGGCGGCAATGATGATCTCGCCCACGCTCGAGTCGCAGACAGCGCTGCTGTCTGCCCTCGATGCCACCTATCGCGGCGATACGGGCAAGGTCGCGCCCTTCTATCCCTCACACGCTCTGACCGTGACCGGCAGTACGGGGCTGCAGCGCGTGGCATTGAGTGGCGACGGTCGCATCCTGGCGATCGGTGATCGTGCGGGTGGCCTGCAGTTGTGGGATATGTTGGCCCACCGCCCCATCGGGCAGCGTCTGCCGGGCCACGCCCACGGCTCGGTCTCGGGGCTGGCCTTCGATCCGACCCAACCCCGCCTGGCTTCGGCCAGCGGCGATCTCAGCAATCCGTATACACCCCAGTATGACATTCTGCTGTGGCAGCTGCACGACGGCAAACCGGTTAGCCAGACACTGGCGGCCAACGTGGGTGCCGTGTCGTCGTTGGCTTTCAGCCCAGACGGACAAACCCTGGCCGTCAGCGGGTACGACGGCCAGCTCACCCTGTGGGATTTGAGTGATACCGCACCGGTGAGCCGCACGATGCCAACCAACCAGATCGGTGGTAATGGCCCGCTGGCGTTCGATCCGACCGGGAAGCGGCTGGCGATGGCTGGTAATGGCCAGATTGTCATCTGGCACGATATCCTCTCCAGCGAACCGGTATCACAAACCCTGCCGGAACCGAATGGCGCAGTCGTCAGCAGTGTGCAGTTCAGCCCCGATGGCAGTCTTTTGGTGTCGGCGGACAGAAATGGCACGATACTGGGCTGGGACATGGTGAACGATCCATTTCCTCCCGAGACCCTGCTGCAGCGTGAGAGCTCTCCCGCCTCCAGCCTGGCTTTCGACCCCAAGGGCCAGCTGGCGGCGGGATGGGAGGATGGTTCGATCAGCCTGCTGGACCCGGCCAATCCGCAAGCGACGCCGGTGACGCTGCTGACAGCCGGTGGCCCCATCGCTGACGTGCTGTTCGATCCAACACAGCCCAACGTCCTGGTGGCACTCAACAGCGGCAGCTCTGCCCCAGTGACCTGGAACCTCAACCAGCGACGCGAGTTTGCCACGGCACAGGAGCTGCCGCCGTCGATTCCGGTACGCTCGACGTCGCGCGCGCCCCTGCCTTCCAACGAGGTACAGCTGGATGCGGCCCCGCTGACGGCGATTAGTCCGGATGGGCTCGAAGTGGCGTTCGTTTACTCCGACAGCGTGCCCTATGTGGCCTCGATCGGCGCGCTGCCCGAAGCCGTCGCACTCGAGGGGCCATCGCTGGTACGCTACACCGCCCTGGCATTCAGCCCCGATCGGCGGCTGCTGGCGATTGCCGGCTGTGACCCCACCAGCCCGGCCGCGGCCGAGAAGTCAGGTCTGGATACCGCACAAAAACAAGCACTTCAGCCGACTGCAACACCCGCCACCGGGCAGGGCGCCTGCACCAATGCGACCAGCATTGTGGACGTATGGGACATCAGCGGCACTTCGGCGCGACGCGTCCAACGGCTTGTGGCTGGCAGCCAGGCGCTGCAGCGGCTCGCCTTCCACCCCAACGAGGATGTATTGGTGGGGGGGAGTGTCAACGGGACGATTCTGCAATGGGATCTGGAGACAGGCACCGCGGCCAGCGGCCCGTCATTCGAACAGGTCCCGCAGCTCGCCGGTTTGGCCTTCAATCGCGACGGCACACAGCTGGCGGCCCTGGGTCGGACGGGAGTCATCCGCGTGTGGAACTGGGCCGATGGCAAGCGTCTGGCGTCGCAGCCTGGCAGCATCAGCGGCGAAGCGTATTCGCAGCTGGCGTTTGTCAACGATGATGAATGGCTGGCCGCCGTACTCTGCAGCGCATCCGGCACGGAAAAAACGACGTGCAGTGCCAGCGAGCTTGCGTTGTGGGATGCCAGCACCCTGGAAAGACTCTCACCGCACCTGGCAGCCGGCGAGAACGCCGTGACCGACCTCGTCTTCGATCCCAGCCGCCAGGTGCTGACCGCGCTGCTGCCCGATCAGATGATGACCTGGAACCTGGACCGCGCCAGCTGGTCCGACCTGGCATGTGTCCGCGCCGGACGCAACCTGACGTACAGTGAATGGAAAACCGCTTTTCCCGACCAAACCGAAGCCGCTTACGATC
>JAYRNS010000430.1:0-2136 GCA_041912075.1 Anaerolineae bacterium | reverse complement strand
AGGTCAAGCGTGGCAATGACTGGAGTCTTGCCAGCCATGGCCGCCTTGGCCCACTCGCCAATCAGGACACCGGCTTGGAAGTTATCGGTGGCAAACAGGGCGTCGGATGCCTCCATGGGATCGGTGGCGGTGTCGAGGGCGATGACCAGCACGCCCTTGTCGCGTGCCTTCTGGATCGACGGCACGATGGCCTTGGTGTCACTGGGTGTGATCAGGATACCCTTGGCACCGGCGTTGACCATGTTCTCGAGCGCGGTGACCTGGCCTTCGTTGTCACCATCTTTGGCACCGGCGCCCGTCAGCAGCTTGGCACCCAATTCGGTTGATTTGGCCTGCGCGCCTTCCTTCATCTTGACGAAGAAGGGGTTGGTTTCGGTTTTGGTGATCAGGCCGACGATGGTTTCACCCCCGGCTGGCTGGCCGGCGGCGGTGGTTGCGGTGGGCGCAGGTGCGGCGGTGGAGCCGCAGGCCGCCAATAGAACGACGACCAGCGCCAGCAAGGTGATACGTGACAGATGCGACATGGTTTTTCTTTCCTCCATTGGTGTGAAATCTGCATGAATCGGATACGCATTCGTCAGCAGGGGAACTTACATGCACGGCTGACGTGAGTGGTTGGTCAATAGGAATCTGGAATGGTCACCTCCTCTGATTTGGGATGCAAGTTGCTGGTTGTTTGTGAAAAGTAACCGGCCACGGACCGGACGGCGGTGGCGAGCGGTGCACGACACGATGCTCTGACCACCAGTTCCACCGCGAGTGGCGGTGGCGACTCCACCGTCTCACCCCGGATCATCTGCATCAACAGGTGCGCGGCCGTTTGCCCCAGCCGGTACGTTGGCTGGCGGACGACCGTCAGCGGTGGGCTGAACAACGGCGCCCAATCGTGGTCGTCGAAACTGATGAGCGACACGTCGTCGGGGCAGCGCAAACCGCGTTCGCGGAACGCATACAGCGTCCCCATTGTCATCTGGTTGCTGGCGACAAAAACCGCCGAGGGCGGGTTGGCCGACTGCAGCAGGTGCAGCAGTGCCTCGAAGGCACTCGGCATCGGTTGTTGGTGCGGCGCTGGTTTGACCACGGTACCCGCCTCATCGGGCAGTATGCCGTAGAAGCGTGGGTCGGCGTGCACAACCAACGCCTCATCGACCGGCAGGCCAGCTTCGCGCAGCGCCCGCTGCCAGCCAGCGAGCCGTTCGACCTGCGTGCTGACCGCATCCAGACCCACCAGGCAGGCAATTCGTCGATGACCCAGGTCGATCAGAAAGCGTATCGCCTGATAAGCCCCATCTTCGTTGTTGACACCCACCATGGGCGCGTCAAGACCGGGGCTGCGCCGGTCGAGCTGAACGATGGGCACACCCGATGCAGCCAGGGCCAGCAGGGCCTCGCTGTACACGCCGGTGGGTGCAATGATCAAACCATCGATCTGCTGCGTAGCGAGGAGGTGCAGGTATTCGGTTTCACGTTCCGCCTCCTCGTCGGTGTTGCAGAAGATCGTATTGTATCGCTCGCTGATCATCGCATCTTCGACGCCGCGCGCCACCGCAGTAAAGAAGGGGTTGGTAATGTCGGACACAACCAATCCCACCGTGCGCGTGGAATTGGTGACCAGCCCACGGGCAATCGCATTGGGCCGGTAGTTCAAGGCTTCGATCGCCTCCAGAACCCTCTGGCGCGTCTCGTCGCTGACAAAGCGCGTGCCGTTGATCACGTGCGATACCGTGGCGATCGATACCCCTGCTCGTTCGGCGACATCCTTACTGCTTGGTCTGGCCATCACGTTCTGCACCAGGTCCGGGTCATGACACAAGAAATGGGCGGTTAGGGAGTTAAGCGTTTGCGTAAGCGTTTGCGTAAACGCTTACGCACATCATATCACTAACCCTGCGGTTTGTCAATACCCAATCTGGCCCAATTTGCCACGAGTTTTGGCCGACCGGCGCAACTACTGTCCGATCAAGGCACATCATGCTGAAAATGGCATCTGCCTCGATCGGACACTAGCGCCGGTTGTACTGCTGGTCGAAGCCCCGACGGGTTTCGGCCAGCATCTGCTCGTTGCGCCAGATGGACGGTAGGACGAAGACCGGGCGTTCGCTGACCTGGTCACCGTGCAGGTAGAAGTAACTCATT
>JAYRNS010000429.1:0-7549 GCA_041912075.1 Anaerolineae bacterium | reverse complement strand
GATGGCGAACGAGGGCAAGTTCCCGGGCGGCAACTACTTTGGTGCCACGGGGCTGGCACCGTTCCACGATTTCGAGGACCAGATTCCGGCGGACCTGAAGGCGATGCTGGACAAGCTGGCGGCCGACCTCAAGTCGGGTGCTGTGCAGACTGGTTACGGGACCACCACCGAAACACCTACGAGTGACATCGGCACCGAAGCCAACCCGATCAAGGTCTACTTCGTGCCGTCGGTCGAAGCCGGCGTGATTACCACCGGTGGTGAAGTCATGACGCAGGCGCTCGAAAAGGCCACCGGTCTCAAGTTCAAGGTCCTGGTGCCGACCTCCTACGCCGCGACGATCGAAGAGATGTGTGCCTCACCCGGTGACAGCATTGGGTTTATTCCTGGTCTGGGGTACGTACTGGCCAATGCGCGCTGCGGTGTCGACGTGGCTTTCAAGGCCGTGCGCTTTGGCAATGACTGGTACGCCGCCCAGTACGTCGTTGGGCGTGACAGCGGTATCGAGAAACTGGCGGACCTGAACGGCAAGAAGTGGGCTTATCCCGATGCCGGTTCCACCTCTGGGTATCTGTACCCGGTGTACCAGCTCGAGCAGGCCGGTGTGAAACCGGGCGAATCCTTCGCCGCCGGCGGTCACCCGCAGGCCATCCAGGCCGTGTACGACGGCAAAGCTGACTTTGCGACGACCTTCTACAGCCCGCCGCTCAAGCCGGAAGGGGAGGCCGCGTGGAAGTGGGGCGATGCACCCGATATTCCAGATGCGCTGATTCCCGACTGCCAGGTGTCGGACGATGGCACCAAGCTGATGTGCGGCGAGTGGCGCGTGCTGGACGCCCGAGCCAATGTGCGTGCCCAGGCGCCGGACGTGGTCCAGAAGGTCAAGATCCTCGACCTGACGGCGCAGATTCCGAATGACACCATGAGTTTCAGTCCCGAATTTCCGGCCGACGTACGCAAGAAGATCGAGGATGCCATGGTGGCCTTTGCCAAGACCGACGATTGGGCGAAATCGATCGGCTCGTCCGATTTCTACGGTTGGACGAGCATCACCCCCGCCACCGATCCGGAGTACGACCCGATTCGTAACGCCGTCGAGGCAACGTCGTTCTCGCTGGAAGATCTGCCACAGTAGCAGAGACTCCAGGCTCAGTTTGCTCATCATGACACTGTAACGCAGGCAATTGGGCAGAGGGACTCCACCTCTGCCCAATTGCGCAGATGGGGTCATCAGTGCTCGAAATCCGCAATCTCAGCAAGACGTACAACAACAGCGTGCTGGCCCTGGACAACGTGAGCTTCGTGGTGCCCGATGGCCAGTTTCTGGCGGTGATTGGACTGAGTGGCTCGGGCAAATCAACCCTGCTGCGCTGCATCAACCGCTTGGTCGAACCGACCAGCGGGCAGGTCATCTGGAACGGCGAAGACGTCACGGCTGCGCCGCCGGAAGAACTGCGCCGTATCCGCCGGCGGATTGGTATGGTTTTTCAGCACTTCAACCTGGTCAGCCGGTCGAGCGTGTTGACCAACGTCCTGGCGGGGCGCCTGGGGTATGTCAACCCGGCGTTCAGCCTGGTCAACCGGTTTCCGGCGGCCGACGTCGAGAGAGCGCGGGCGCGCCTGCAGCGGGTGGGCATCCTGGACAAAGCGTCCAACCGGGCGGATGCGCTGAGCGGCGGCCAGCAGCAGCGCGTGGGTATTGCGCGTGCCCTGATGCAGGACCCGGAGTTGATGCTGGCCGACGAACCGGTGGCCAGCCTCGACCCAGTCCTGGCACACAGCATCATGGGGCATCTCGAGCAGATCAACCGTGAGGATGGGGTGACCGTGATCTGCAGCCTGCACTTCCTGGACCTGGTGCAGCGTTACGCCGATCACGTGATTGCGCTGAACCAGGGGCGCCTGGTGTTCGAAGGCAAAGCGCACGAGATCGACGACCAGCGCTTCAAAGCGATCTACGGGGAGGAAGCGGAGCGTGTGGGAGATTACCGGCGATGAGACCATTCTGGGGCAGCCGGTTCTGGCACGCCACCCGCAGCGCGTTGATTGTCATCGGTCTGATCCTCGTCATTTCGTACGGTTTCGCCGTCACCCAGGTCAATCTGACTGAGATCGGCAAAGAGCAGCGGCAGACCCAGCTGGTGCGCATCATCCGGGCCCTGGCACGGCCCGATTTGTTTGTCTTCGACCAGGAGTCGATCAAAATCCAGGCGCCGATCCTCGTGCCGTGCCCGGCCGTGCCACCCGATCTCCCGGCGACCCCGGACAGCGGTCCGGCGCTGACGCTTTCGACGAGCTGTGCCGCACCCCAGCAGCAGGTTACTGTCACCGGCCAGCACTTTTTGCCGAATACCGACGCCACCGTACGCTTCCGTCCCACCAGCAATGCCACACTGCCGGCCATCCGTGTGCTCACCGACGACACCGGGGGTTTCACCACCCAGTTTACGATTCCACGCAACCGCGAGTCCCCAGACCCCCAGGCGATCGAGGCCGAAACCAGGGTCAACGTGGGGCGACCACGCCTCTCGCCCACGGCCCGGGAAACGATCTACCTGATGATCGAGACCATCTTTATGGCCCTGCTGGCGACGATCTTGGGGACGATGTTTGCGTTTCCACTGAGTTTCCTGGCGGCGGGCAACCTGATGCGGCCGATTACGGCACCGTTTGCCGCGATCATCTTGACGCTGCTGACGCTGCCGTTTGGCCTGGGTCTGGGGTTGGTGGTTGGCCGTTTCCTGGGTGACATCGGCTGGCAGGCGGCCAGTTTGGGGTTCTGGCCGGTCGTTGGGCTGCTGGCCTTGGGTGCGGTCCTGATGGTGCTGGCGTTGAGGTTTGGGATTGGTCAGGCCGAGGAAAGCACGGCGGCATCCGCCGAGACGCATCGCCTGCAGCGGCTGGTGGGTTTGAGTGCAGCCAGCGGTTTGTTCCTCGTCAATCTGGGTCTGGTCGCCGTCGTGGGTGATGTCATTGGCCTGGCGGTGGCCAAACGACTGCCGGCGTTCAGTTTCTTTGGGGCGTTCCTGGTCGACATGGGGGCGATTCTGCGCATGCTGGCCCCCATCGCCGGCGCGGTGATCGGGGCCTATGCCCTGCATGCGGTGACGGTACCGGTCACGCGGCGTCTGTTGCCGCACATGGCAGCCGGGCCGCGTCGGGTTTTCTCCGTGCTGCTCGCCGTGGCGACCGGCATCGTCTATGCGCTGCTGATCGGTGCCTTTTTGAACTGGCTCTACTTGATCGACGACCCCACCAAGACAGTGTTCCTACCGGCCGTCATTGGTGGCATCATTGGGCTCATCGCCGGGCTGCGTCGGTCCGCCGAGGCGCCGACGCCGATTGGCAGCTGGGTGTACACCCTCGTACGGACGGTCCTGAACATTCTGCGTGCGATCGAGCCGCTGATCATGGTGATCGTGTTTGCCGTATGGGTGGGCATTGGCCCGTTTGCCGGTGTGCTGGCCCTGTCACTGCATACGATTGCCTCGCTGGGCAAACTCTACTCGGAACAGGTCGAGTCGATCCTGCCCGGACCGTTGGAGGCCATCACGGCCACCGGCGCCAACCGTCTGCAGACGATCGTCTACGCCGTGGTGCCACAAATCATCCCGCCCTACATCTCGTTTACGCTCTACCGCTGGGACATCAACGTGCGTATGAGCACCGTCATCGGCTTCGCCGGCGGTGGTGGTATCGGTTTCCTCTTGCAGCAGAACATCAACCTCCTGCAGTACCGCCAGGCCGCCGTGCAGATTCTGGCCATCGCCATTGTGGTGGCGACATTGGATTACGTCAGCGCATACGTGCGCGAACGCGTCGTGTAGGGTATCAATAATTCGTCTCGCGGCTGAGGAACGTGGTCACGAGGGTTGCTAGCCGGCCGGTGAGGGAGAGTTTGTTGGGATCGATGTTGGCGGCGGAATCTGCCGGCAGATGGGCGGTGGCGTCGGCGCCGTCCCAGCCCAGGTAAGCAGTCAGGGCTTTACGCCCGCCCACGGCGGGCAGGATGCGCATGCCAAAGTGCGGGTCACGACCGCGGGCGGTGGTGGGTATCCCCAGCCGGCTGCCCGCGCTTTGCAGGAGACGCACCAGCCGGTAGCTGCTGTCGGGGTTGATGGCGACCGCACTCCCACTGCCAGCACCCGTGCCGGACAGTTCGAGCACCGCCTCGACGTCGTACAGGTTGAAACCCAGCCGCCCAGCCATCGTCTTGACCAGGCTAAGACTCTCGTGCCGCTCGGCGCCGTTCCACACGATAAACATGACCGTCTTTTTGGGTGGGAAGGGTGAGTTCTTGACGACACGCGCCAGTTCCAACAGCGTGGCGACGCCGCTGGCATTGTCGTTGGCGCCGGGATACACCGTGCCGTCGGGGCTCGTGCCCACACCGTCCAGATTGGCGCTGACCAGAATTACCTGCTGGTCCAGCCCCTGCTCGGACGCCGTACCCGGGATGTAGCCGATCACGTTGTAGTACTTCTCTGCGATGTCTTGAGAATTATCACCCGGCACCGCCATGTGCACGGGTGCTCCGTCGGCTGTGCGGTACACACCCCCCGGCTCGAGGCCACTCGCAGCCGCTGTGAGCTCAGCCCAGTTCGTACCGGTCGACGCCAGGAGTCGATCCGCCACCGCCGGTGTGATCCACAGAACCGGCACGGATTGAAAAGAACCCACCAACAAATCGCGCCGCGCCAGCTGCTGCGGGTCGTCCGTCACCACCAGCACCCCGCCCGCCGAGGACAGGTTGATCCGTTCGGCATCTTCGGCGCGCACGAGCAGGATACTGTCACGCAAATGCATGGAACCGAGGTTGTAACGGTCGCTGCTGGCGCCCTGCGGGTCGGGTCCGGTCACCATGCCCACCACGGGGCCGGTGATCTCGCCCCAGGTACCGGTGAGCGGCTGGGCCGTGCTGCCGCCGGTTCCACTGTGACGGGCGTATTCCGCCATATCCTGGCGATAGACAAAGGTTTCGACGGGCTGTCCCTGCGCATCACGCAGCTCAAGCTGGGGGACGCCGGTCAGGTGGAACTGGGGCGCGACCAGGGCCTGCAGGTAGGTGTCATTCTCACCGCCCCAACCCAGGCCAATCTCGGCCATGCGCTGGGCGACGTACTCGGCCGCCCGTTGGGCGCCGGGCGTACCGGTTTCGCGCCCCTGCATACCGGCGGCCGACAGGGCCTGGATATCGGCCATGACACGGGTGGTATCGAACTGCGCAGCAACGTCGCGGTAGACGCTGAGTGGTGCTGTGTTTTGCAGCAGCCACCACAGGCTGATGGCCACGATCGCCGTGCCGGCGATGGTGTAACGGTTGATGACGCGGTTGACGTTGATGTGGGCTTCGTCGATGAAGCGCCGCAGCCCTTCACCCAGCAGGTTGAAGGCCAGAATCGACAGCGTAAACGCCAGGCCCGGGAACCAGCCCAGCCAGGGGTACGACCGCCACCAGGTGCGCACGTTGGCTAACAACGCGCCCCATTCCGGAATGTCGGAAAACGAAAACACGAGATTGGAGCCAAACGAGACCTCGGCGATCGCCGAGCGGAAACCGCCGCCCATAAAGATGTCGAGAAAACCCAGGTTGGCCAGCAGCATCAGCACACCGGCCATCTCCAGGGGTGCCAGGATCAGAAACAGGGGCAGCAGCGCGGTCAGGACGTGGCGCACCAGGATGTGATCGCTGCGCGCTCCGGTCGCTCGGGCGGCTTCGACAAAGGGCTGCGGGCGCAGGGCCAGCACCTGGCTGCGCACGAGCTGGGCAATTTCGGTCCAGCCCACGACACACATCGCCAGGACAAAAACCCACAAACCCTGCTGAATGCCAACCGCCAGGATCAGGATCATGGCAAAGAGGGTGACGGGGAAAGCGACCCACACGGCGGTGGCACCGCGTACGAAACGGTCGAACCAGCCGCCGGCCCACCAGCCGGCCAGCGCGCCGAGCACCGCACCGGTCACCAGACGGGCCAGCATACCAAAGAAAGCCAGCCCCAGGGTCTGCCGGGCCCCGTACAGCACCAGCGCCTGCACGTCACGCCCCACCGGATCGCTGCCCCAGGGAAACAAGCTGGATGGGGCGTGGGGCGGCGAGCTCAGCTTGCCATCGATCTGCATGATGCCGTGGGTTTCGTAGGGGTTGGCGCTGGTGAGCTGGCCGCCAGCTATGACCAGATAGACCAGACCGGCCACCATGATCACGCCGAGGATCAGCGACAAGTTGCGCAGACTGCGCCAGATACGATGCCGGGTGTGGCTGGCTGGCAGCTCGGCTGATTGGCCGCCGGCCGCAAAGCCGCTGGTGGGCAGCGGCCGCAGCTCACCGGGCGGGGGGCGCCGTCCGGGCAGCCGCTGAATAAACTCGACCCACCAGGTGCGGAGCACCTCGCGCAGACGGGTCCAGCGCGCTGGCCAGGTTAGCGCCGACTGCAGACCTGTCTCGAAATGGGGCCCACGCAGGCGCGGATCGAGCCGCGGGTACAGCAGGTCCAGCATGCCGTTGACCACCAGGAACAGCAGACCGAGCGCCAGAATCAGGTCGACCACCAGCGCCGGCTGCGGAATCTGGCGCGTGGTGGTTTCGACCAACCCCATGGCCTGGAGCAGCCCCAGGCCGGCACCGGGCCAGGCAAAAAACGATTCCACGACCGGCAGAATGGCGACCGAAAACCGCAGCGACGTCGCCAGGTCGGTCAGAATGGGAATCCACAGATTGGGCAAGACGTGGCGCACGAGCACGCGACGTTGGCTCATACCCCGGCTGCGCGCCGTGCGGACGAAATCCTGGCCGAGGATGTCATTGGTGGTGACGTAGGTCACCTGTACCAGGTGTGCCAGCGGGTACGCGGCCAGGACGAGGGCCGGCATGATCATGTGGGCGTCCCACCCAAAGCCCACCACCGGTAGCCGCAGGGCGGTCACCCGGAACATGGCGATGTTGCCGACCCACAACAGCATGGCCAGGATAAAACTGGGGGTCGAAATGGCCAGCACCGAGAGTGGCAGGACCCAGGGTGTGCGGCCACGCTGACGCGTGTTGGCTGCATGGATACCCAGCCTGACGCCAAAAACCGCGGCAATGACCATGGCCAGGAACAGAAGCCCGGCACTGCGCAGGAGCAGCGTCGCCACCAGTTGAGGGGCCGGCACGACCTGCTTGGACCAAAAATAGGTGGTTGGATGGTGCAGAAAATAATCGGCGGTGCCGCGCAGCGCCTCGACCGCGGCCTGCGCCGGGGCCGCCGGCAGCCCCTGCTGGCCACGCCCCGCCATGATCAGGCCAAAGATCGTCAGGTAGGCAATGATCAGCAGGATCACGAGACCACGCAGCACATCGCGCACCAATACGCTGCCGGTCAATCGCTGCACATTCATCGTTTGGTCGCCTTCATACGCCCATTCTAGCACACACCCGCCCCTCTGCCAACCCCAAACCCGTTAGCGTGACCGAGTTGGGACATGGGACACCTCGGTCGTTTGCAGGGGCCAGATAATGCTTGAGCCGGCACAAAGGATGGACATGGGTAAGCTGGCGACATCATAG
>JAYRNS010000428.1:0-4152 GCA_041912075.1 Anaerolineae bacterium | reverse complement strand
TGTGCGCGATGACGGCATCGGCTTCACCCCGCCCGCGCAGCCGGCCGACCTGGCACGCCAGGGGCATTTTGGGCTGATGGGGATGCGCGAGCGTGCCCTGCTGTATGGTGGCCAGCTGATAATTACCTCGAGCCCCGGTCAGGGTACCACGCTCGCCGCGCGGCTGCCGCTGCTGCCCCATTAGTGCCCAGACAGGGTGGCTTTTGATGTCTTGACCGTGCGCCACGCGGCCATCATACTGATCAGACGCCCTGCTCGGGCACGAGGGCACTAACTGGGCGAGTCATCAGATGCACGAGATGCAATGGAAGGAGCCGCGTACGATGCCCATGCGTGAAGTGGTCGTTCAGGTTGATGGCATGTTGACCGCGCTGTGTGCATGGACCGTCGAGAAGGCGTTGCTGAAGGTGCCAGGGGTCCACCACGCTTCGGCGAACGCGCTCAACAGCACCGCCACCATCCATTACAGCGATACAGTGGTATCCCTGCCGGCACTTCAGACGGCCCTGAGCAACTGTGGCTATCTTTGCAGGGGAGAAGCCCTGCCCGAACACATGACGCCGGCCACCATGGACCATGCCGGACACACCGGGCACGCCGTCGCCCCAGGTCACGAAATCCATCCAGCCACGGTCGACCAGGGTGCCCAGGCAGATCATCGGGCATTGGCGCCGACTGCGGAGCACACCACGCACACTGGCCACCCGGAAGCGAGCGCGCTGGCGGACCATCGCGCCCACGGGGGCCGGGCTGGCATGACGGCGGCCGACATGGAACGCGACATGCGCAACCGCTTCTTCGTATCGCTGGCTTTGACGGTGCCCGTATTCTTGTTCTCGCACCTGGCGACACAGATTCTTGGTATCCGTATTCCCCTCCCCTGGGGGATGAACGACAAGCTGCTCGGCTTTTTGCTCACGACGCCGGTGGTGCTCTACGGCGCCTGGCCCTTCTACGTGGGCGCATGGAATGGTCTGCGTCAGGGCGTGCTCAATATGAGCGTGCTGGTGTCGTTGAGCGTTCTGACTGGCTACGTGTTCTCGGTAGCGGCAACCTTCCTCTTCGATGGTGAGGTGTTTTACGAAGCAGCCGCCATGTTGGTGACATTCGTCCTGTTTGGGCACTGGATGGAGATGCGCGCCCGTGGCAGGACCGGTGAAGCAATCCAGAAGCTGCTGCAGCTCGCGCCGGCGCAGGCGATCGTCCTGAAAAACGAGCAAGAGGTGGAGGTGCCGACCGAGCAGGTGATGGTCGGGGATATCGTCGTTGTCAAGCCAGGATCCAGAATCGCCGTCGACGGGGTCGTCGTCACCGGTGCGTCGAGCGTGGATGAGTCGATGATTACCGGGGAAAGCCTGCCAGTCAAGAAGCATGTGGGTGACACGGTCATCGGCGCAACCCTCAACAGGACCGGCGCGTTCCAGTTTCGCGCGACCAAGGTCGGCGCGGATACCGCACTGGCCCAAATCGTACGTTTGGTAGAAACCGCGCAGAATTCGAAGGCGCCTGCACAACGCCTGGCGGACCGGGCCGCGCACTACCTGGTGCTGGTCGCCATTTTCGCAGGCGCTGGCACTTTTCTGCTTTGGTACTTCGTCCTAGCTCCGCGCTTCATGCCAGCAGGTCCCGACCGCCTGCTGTTTGCATTGACTTTTGCCATTACCGTGGTGGTGATTACCTGCCCGGACGCCCTGGGACTGGCAACGCCAACTGCCATCATGGTCGGGACGGGTCTGGGAGCCAAACATGGCATTTTATTCAAAGATGCCGCCGCGTTGGAAGGCGCAGCCGGTATTAGCGCAGTCATTTTCGACAAGACGGGCACGCTGACCAAAGGTGAGCCGGAGGTGGTAGAAATCGTGGTCGATGACGGTGTCGATCCGCAGCCCCTGACAGTCGGGCAGTTGTTGGCGATGGTGGCTGCAGTAGAGAAGGCGAGCGAACACCCCCTGGCCCAGGCGATCGTCAAAAAAGCCGCTGCGCAGAACCTGCCCCTGGCCGACGTCCATCAGTTCGAAGCCATCCCTGGTCATGGGCTGAAGGCGCACGTGAATGGGCAGACCATGTTGATTGGGAACCGTAAGCTGTTGAATGACAACGGCATCGACCTGGATGGATTGGCTGCGCAAGCCGATACGCTGGCCAGCGGCGGGCGCACGGTGATTCACGTTGCCCTGGATAACCAGGCCGTCGGGTTGATCGCCGTGGCCGATGCGCCGCGCGAGGGTGCCCAAGCCGCCATCGAGCAACTGCGCGCCTTGGGCATCGAGCCGATCATGTTGACCGGAGATAACCGGGCTACTGCCGAACGCATCGCCGCCGACCTGGGGATTCACACCGTGTTCGCCGAAGTGCTGCCCGGTCAGAAGGCAGACAAGGTACGAGAACTACAGGCCACCGGGAAAAAGCTCGCGATGGTGGGCGACGGCATCAACGATGCACCGGCACTTGCCCAGGCTGACGTCGGGATTGCCATTGGCGCCGGTACGGACGTGGCGGTGGAGACGGCCGATGTCGTTTTGATGCGTTCGGACCCGCAGGATGTTGCGCGGGCCGTACGCCTTGGCCGAGAGACGGTCAGGAAGATGAAGCAGAACCTGGGCTGGGCCATTGGGTATAACAGCGTCGCGATCCCGATTGCCGCTGGCCTCCTCTACCTCCCCTTCGGCATCTATCTGCAGCCGGCCATCGGCGCGCTGGCGATGTCTGGCTCTTCGATTTTGGTGGCTGTCAACGCCGTGCTCCTGAAAAATGCCAGGATCGATGCGGGATAACTGTGTGTCCGCGGTGGGCTAGACCATCTGCCCGTGACCAACCTCAGACCAGACTCGCGCGGGAAGTCAGTCTGCTAACAAAGAAAGGATTGAATGTCATGCGGAAATCAGTCCCCTACCCAGAAAATTTGCACTTGGTGGTTACAGTCGGTTTGTTAGTCCTTCTTGCCGGCTCTGCCCCTGTTCTTGCCCAGCCCACCCCGGCCCTGAGCGAAGACTGGCGCAATACGGACTACAGCTTTACCGCACGAATGATGACGACTGACCTGAACGATAACGTCTATGTGGTCGGCGACACGGTCGTGGGCGACTACCTGGTCATCAAGAAGTTCAGCCCTGCGGGTGCCTTGCTCTGGCAAACTACGTACGATCCTGCGGAACGGCTGCGCGGGGTCTGGATTGCCGTGGACACAAGTAACAATCCTGTTGTACTGGCCTCGATCATAACCGGCAGTAACGCCAACCCGTCTGGGTGGCTCACAGTCAAATACGACACCAACGGCACCTTGCTGTGGGCCAACAGCCTGCCTGGCCCATTCAGGGATGCGCGCCGGGTGGCGATCGATGCCAGTAACAACATCTATGTCGCCGGGCGGATGTGGCTGACCAATGCCGCGGCCAACACAACGCTTGACTCGGTGTTGATCAAGTATGACCCAAGTGGAACGACCTTGTGGACACAAGTCTTTGACAACAACAGTGCGGTGGACGAGCCATTTTCCCTGGTCATCTCACCCGATAGCAGCCGGATCGGTGTGGCGGGCATCAGCGGGAACCTGTTCATGGCGCTGATGTATGATGCCAATGGAAACCTGTTGTGGGCGAAGACCAACGGCAATGTGTATGCGGCCAATGACCTGGCCTTTGGTCCCGGAAATATCAGCTACTTCGCTGCTGGCACCTACTTTCCCCAAGACCCGAACCCCTATCAGATGGCGATCGTGAAGTTCGACGCGGCGGGCAACCAGTCCTGGATAAAAAGCTACAGCGTCGGCGACCGGACGTTCCGTGTGGCAGTGGATGCACTGGGGAACATCGTGGCAACCGGCATGGACGCGGTTGGTTACATGGACTGGATGACGATCAAGACGGACGCCAACGGTAACCTGTTGTGGTCGCAGCGCTATGACGGCGGCAGGAATAATGATGAGACGCCCAATATGCTGGCAATCGACGCTTCCGGCGCCGTTTACGTGACTGGCAAAGGCGGCCCTAATCCAGGGACGGGTAACGTTTCCTACCTCAAAGGGGTGGTCGTCAAGTATAACGCAGATGGGGCGCCCCAGTGGGCGGTATGGGATGACTATGCCGGCGGCAAGTCGATCCGTCTTGGGGCCGGGAACACGCTGGCAGCCGTCGGCTGGGGTTATCTCGTAAC
>JAYRNS010000427.1:0-2214 GCA_041912075.1 Anaerolineae bacterium | reverse complement strand
GCGATGTCGGCCGCATTGTCGACCAGGCGGGCCAGCTCGGCCTCGCCCTGCTCTGGCTCGACGAACTTGACCATCTCGACCTTGTCGAACTGGTGGCCGCGTTTGATACCGCGCACGTCGCGGCCGGCGCTCATTTTTTCGCGACGGAAGCAGGGTGTGTAAGCGACGTGGTAGATCGGCAGGCTGCCGGCTGGCAGGATTTCATCGCGGTACAGGTTCGTGACCGGTACTTCGGCCGTAGGGATCAGCCACAGGTCGTCTTCGGCATCGTGATACAGGTTGTCGGCAAACTTGGGCAGGTTGCCCGTGCCCACGAGCATGTCCGCCTTGACCACGTAGGGCGGGTAGATTTCGGTATAGCCATGTTCCAGGATGTGCACGTCGAGCATCCAGGTGATCAGGGCGCGCTGCAGACGCGCTCCCAGTCCCTTGAGCACGTAGAAGCGTGTGCCGGACAGTTTGACGCCGCGCTCGAAGTCGAGGATGCCGAGCTGCTCGCCGATTTCCCAATGCGGGCGCGGCGTGAAATCGAACGTGCGCGGTTCGCCCACGATGGAAACGACGACGTTTTCGCTGTCATCTTTTCCCACCGGTACGGATGGCAGCGGCAGGTTCGGGATGCGCAGCAGGGCATCGTGCAGGGCCGGCTCCACCTGCCGCAGGCGTTCTTCGAGTTCTTTGATGTGTTCAGGCAGCGCACCCAGTTCGGCCTTGAGTGCCTCTGCCTCAGCGTGCTGCCCCTCACGCAGGAGCTGGCCGATGCGTTTGCTGTCGGTGTTGCGGCGGGCGCGCAGGGTTTCGAGCTCCAACAGGATTTGCCGCCGCTCGTCGTCGAGGGCCAGCGCCCGGTCTACCGGCGCATCGAGTGCCTGCAGGTCGGCCATCGCCTGGCGGACTGTGTCCAGGTTATCGCGGATGAATTTGATGTCTAACATGGGTGCTCCTCCGTAACCCATTCGAAACGTCCGGGCTTGCCGCACGCAAAGCCGCGAAGACGCGAAAAGGCAGCAGCGCGCGCATCCATATTGCGCGATCTTCGCGGCTTCGCGTGAGCCCTTCACCCGGTCTCCAAATAATAACGCGCCTCTTCCCGTAAACCAGGACGAGAGGCGCGCTCGTGGTGCCACCTGGGTTCGCTGCGTGCAAAGACGCAGCCTCATGGTGACCGGGTGATGCATCCCGGCACCGGCCTGTTAACGAAGGCCAGATCGCCCGCGCATACTCTGGCTGAGCAGCCATTTCCGGCGGGAGCTCAGGAGGGCTTTTCACCCGGACCGCACTGCCGGCTCGCACCACGGGTTCGTCGGGCGAACCACACCGCCGGCTCTCTGCAAGGCATGTCCGGGTTACTCGTCTCCGTCATCGCCTGATGAGATCGGTTCCGCCACCACTGCTGGCGGATGAGTGCATTCTAGCAAGATTAGGTGATGCTGTCAAACGTTAACCCGGGTCCGGGTCCGTTGATCTGTTCCATCAGCTGCCAGCCCATCTACGCCATGAGTGGCACTGAAATGCCTCCGCTTTGGCAAGGAAATTTGCCAGCGCACGGTCGGTCAAGTATGATTCAAGCCTATCCTCCCAGGCCTTGCCCGCACAGCCTCGGAACACCAGAGAATGACGATGCCCGACACATCACGCCCCATCCCGCGTGTGTTGCCACGGATGCGCACAACCCTCTCACTGATCCCTTGCCTCCGCGCCACAGCCATCGCAGCCGTTTTGATCGGCGGCTGGTTGCTGGCCGCATCCACCACGTACGCGGGTGATCCGTCTTATGACAACCCCGTCATCTACGGCGCCGCACAGGACAAGATCACCAGTATTGCCACAGGTGACGTCGACCACGACGGCGACCTCGACCTGGTCGTGGGCAAGGACGGCCAGCAAAGCGCGGTCTACTTGAACGATGGCCAGGGTCACTTTTTTGATGGCACATTGGACAGCTGCGTCGCCTTGACGAGCAGCGTACGCTGTTTCGGGTCGACCACCGATCACCTGCTGGCCGTTGCTCTGGCTGACACCGATGCCGATGGCAGCCTCGACGTAATCACATTGGGCGATCCCGGCCAGAACCGCATCTATCTCAACGACGGCCAGGGTCGGTTTGCCGCCGGCAGTCCGTTCGGGTTCAGCGCCGGTGCCGGTCAAAGTCTGGCCGCCGGTGATGGGGATGGTGATGGCTTCGTTGATTTGGTCGTCGGCGGCCGCACGCAG
>JAYRNS010000426.1:0-5746 GCA_041912075.1 Anaerolineae bacterium | reverse complement strand
CGCGCGGGGTCGTGGAGCGGGTGGCGCGCGAGGGGAAACCCCTATTGACGAGCAACGCACAGAGCGATGCCTGGCTGGCCGGACGTGCCAGCGTCATCAGCTTGGGTCTGCGGTCGATCCTTTGTGTGCCGCTGCACGTCAAGGAAACTACCCTCGGCGTGGTTTACGTCGACAACCGTCTGCAGGCCGGCATTTTCACACCTGATGACCTGGACCTGCTGGCAGCCATTGCTGCCAGCGCAGCCGTGGCGATCGAAAACGCGCGCCTCTACCAGGTCGCCGTCGAAAAAGGACGCATGGAGCGCGAGCTGCAGGTGGCGCGCGAACTACAATCCAACCTGATGCCGCGCCACACGCCGAACGTGGCCGGGTGGGACGTGGCCGCGATCTGGCGACCGGCACGCGAGGTGAGTGGTGATTTTTACGATTTCGTCGATCTGGGAGGTGCCCTGGGCATTGTCATTGCCGATGTATCGGACAAGGGCATGCCAGCCGCCCTCTTCATGGCACTTACGCGCAGCACCCTGCGCGCCAGCCTGACCCGTGCACCGACGCTGGCTGAAGGTGTCGGTCTGGCCAACCGGCTGATCTGCGCCGACGCGGCCGACAATATGTTCGTCAGCCTGGCCTGCGTGCAGGTTGGGGCGGGTGCCGGGACCCTCACCTACGTCAATGCCGGCCACGATCCCCCGTTGGTGTTGAGTCCGACGGCCCTCGATAGTCTGCGGCGCACCGGACCCATCCTCGGTTTCGACGAGACCGCCGTATTCCAGGAAAGAAGCCTGGTTCTGCAGCCCGGTGAAACCGTGGTGATGATCACCGACGGCGTGACCGATGCTCTGGACCAACAT
Source organism: Anaerolineae bacterium (assembly GCA_041912075.1). GTDB lineage: Bacteria > Chloroflexota > Anaerolineae > SSC4 > Amarolineaceae > SSC4. The sequence continues at coordinate 4,895 of JAYRNS010000426.1, read as the reverse complement.
GGTGAGCCTTTTGGTCGCGGTCACCTGGGTGAAGTTCTCAGCTCCTGTGCCCAAACCTCGGCCGCGGACATCGCAGCAGCCCTCGATCAGGCCCTGACCTTGCACAGTGCGGGTGCGCTGCCGTTCGACGACATCACTGTGGTCGTGCTGCAGCGCCTCGGCGGAGCCGCCACATGATTGGAACCTGTCTCAACGAGCGCTATCGTGTCGATGCCCAGGTCGGTGTCGGGGGGATGGGAGCGGTCTTCCGCGGACACGACCTGCTGCTGGGACGTGACGTGGCAATCAAGGCTTTGTGGACCGAGACCATGGGGCCCGAGGCACGCCAGCGAATGTTGAACGAGGCCCAGGTTGCAGCCCAGCTCAACCATCCCAACATCGTGTCGGTGTACGATGCCGGTACCAGCGGTGATTTCTTTTTCATCGTCATGGAGTTCGTGAGCGGCAGATCGCTGCTGCAGTGTCTGCCGCTGCCACTGCCTGATGTCATCAACGTCACCCGGCAGATATGTGCGGCCCTCGACCACGCGCACGCGCATGGTATCGTCCATCGCGACCTCAAACCCGAGAATGTGCTCATCACAGCCGATGGTGTCGCCAAACTGACCGACTTTGGTCTGGCGCGGTCGGTGGCTTCGCGTTTGACGGGTGACGGCACGATAACCGGAACGGTATTTTACATGGCACCGGAGCTGGCCCTGGGCCAGTCGTTCGACCACCGCGCCGACCTGTATGCCCTGGGTGTGATGCTGTATGAGATGACCACCGGTCGTCTGCCCTTCTTGGGGGATGACATCCTGGCCGTGATTTCGCAGCACCTGCACGCGCCCGTGGTGCCGCCGCGCACGTATGCACCTGATCTGCCCGCGACCGTGGAAGCGATTATCCTCAAGCTGCTCGCCAAAAACCCGGACGATCGTTTTGCCAGCGCACGGGCGATCATCGAGAGTCTGGACAGCAGCGGGGTGTACGACCAGACGGCTGTCATCGCTGAGGACGAGCAGGTGCGGGTGACCCTGGGTTTGCTGGACAGCCTGGTGCGCGGGCACCTGGTAGGGCGACAAATGGAGATGAGCCAGCTGCGTGAGCTGTGGCAGCACAGCTGTGAGGGGCATGGGCACCTGGTGCTGTTGTCCGGTGAACCGGGTATTGGCAAGACTCGCCTGGCCAACGAGATGATGGTCTATGCGCAGCTCAGTGGTGCGGTGGTATGGCGTGGTGGTTGTTACGAGTACGAGGCGTCAACCCCGTACCTGCCGTTCGTGGAGGCGCTGCGGGCCTGGGTGCATCATCAGCCGGCGGAGGTGCTGCGCACGCAGCTCGAATCCCTCGCCCCAGAGCTGGCCCGCCTGGCGCCGGAGATCGACACCAAAATCGGTCCGCTGCCATCGAGCGCTGATCTGCCGGCGCCAGAAGCGCGCCTGCGCTTGTTCGACTATATCGCGCGCCTGCTGCAGCGTCTGGCCGGCAGCCACGGGATGCTGCTCTTCATCGACGACCTGCATTGGGCCGATCGCGACACGCTGGCGTTGATCCACTATCTCCTGCGTAACCTGCGCACCGAGCCACTGATGATTCTGGTGGCCTACCGCGACGTCGAGCTGGGGCGCGCCCATCCCCTGGCCGAAACGCTGGTCCAATGGCACCGCGAACGGCTGGCGCATCGCGTGTCTCTCGGACGCCTGGCGGAAGACGACGTGGCGATCTTGTTAGGAACGCTGTTTGGACAGGAAACGATCTCGGCCGAGCTCACCGGTGCGATCTATCGCGAGACAGAAGGCAACCCGTTTTTCGTCGAAGAGGTCGTCAAATCGCTGGTCGAACAGGGCCAGATCTACCGGCGTGACGGGTCGTGGACCCGTCAGGACCTTGCCGACCTGGTGATTCCGCAGAGTATCAAGGAGACCATCGGTCACCGAATCGGCCGGTTGAGCGACACCTGCGTCGATATGCTGCACACCGCCGCGGTGTTGGGACGCAAGTTTGGATACGTGGAACTGGCGGCGGTGACGACGATGGGCGAGGATGCGCTGCTCGATGCGCTGGACGAGGCCAGTGTGGCCCAGCTTTTGCAGGTAATCGGCGATGAGGCCTATCTCTTTACCCACGACAAGATTCGTGAGGTGCTCTACGGCGAACTCAACCCGATTCGCCGGCGTCGTCTGCACCAGCGTATCGGTGAGCGGCTCGAAGCCCTAGACCCTTCGGCCAGCAATGGGTACGTCCAAGATCTGGCCTACCACTTCATCGAAAGCGGTGACCTGGCGCGCGGCCAACGCTATGCGATGCTGGCTGCGGAGCGAGCCACGCGCGTGTTTGCGCAGGATGAGGCACTGCGCTATTACGAACGGGCCGCCATGTGCGCCGAATCGCTGGAGCGGACGGCCGACCTCATCACGATCTACCAGGAAATGGGTGAGATCAGCATGCGCTCTGGATTCGACACGCGCGCCGTGGAGTACTTCCAACGTGCCCTGGCGCTGGTGACCGACGCCGGGTTACGCGCAACACTGAACACACAGATTGGCATGGCCTATACGCGGGCGGGCGATGAGCGCGGCGCGCCCTATCTCAATGCCGCCCTGGCCGAACTGGATCCGCAGCGCCAGCCAAACCAGCGCGCGCGTGCGCTGGCCAACCTGGCACGTTTTCATCACTACCGCAATGAATGGCCGCAGGCCATCGCCTACCTCGAAGAAGCACGCCAGCTGGCCGAACCGCTGGGGGATGTCGACACGGTGGCACTGATCTACTCGAGCCTGTCGGGTGCCTACCAACAGTCGGGCGAGCTGACGCAGAGCATCAACCTGGCACAGCGCCTGGTGGAACTGGGCCAGCGCGAAGGCTATCCGCTGGCGGAAGCCTACGGTTACGAATTCCTGGCCGAAGACATGTATGTGCTGGCGCGTTGGGACGAAGCCCTCGACTATGCGGCACGTGACCGGGCGATTGGCGAGAAGATCGGCGCGGTGGACCGTGTGGCATGGGCCGAAGCAACGAATGCCCATGCCTACAGCGGTCGCGGTGAACTGACCAAGGCACTGGCGGCCGCCAACCGTGCCCTTGCGCTGACCGAACGTACCGGCGACACCCGGTTGGCTGTCTTTGTGCGTGCCCATCGATCCTTTGTGGCGATGGTGTTGGGTGACTTCGACCTGGCGGCAGTCGACGTGGCCTTTGCCCTGGGTCGGGCGCGAACCACTGGCCAGCGCCAGCTCCTGACCTGGGCATTAGGACCGGCGGTGCAGTTCGCCATCCGCCAGCAGGCATGGGATGACGTGCTGGCCCTGGTCCATGAAAGCGAGCAGCGCCTGGCCTGGACACCGTATTCCTGGTATGCGGAAATCTACCTGGCGCAAGGGGCCTACGAGGCGCTGATCGAGGTCGAACGCAAGATGGACGAGCTGGCACAGGAAAAGGGTGACAGTGCACGCCCACGCGACAGATTCCGCTACTGGCTGTTCAAAGGGCGTATGGCCGCCGCACGGGGTGCGTGGGAAGAGGCGATGGCGGCGTTTGCGACTGCCCTGGAGAATTTCGCCACCTTGGGCTGCCGGCTTGAAGTGGCGGACCTGTTGGTGCATCGCAGTGCTGCCCACCAGGCGAGGGGCGACGGAGCTGCGGCACGTGCCGACCTGCTGCGTGCCGTCGCCTTGTACAATGACTGCGGCACGGCGTACATGGTCGCCCAAACCCGCGCCCGGCTCGATGAAATCACGTAGGCAACGTCCCCGGCACGTTCGATTTTGGATTTTAGATTGGGGATTTTTGGTCAGCGGAGACGGTCGCGGTTGCGGGAGGTGGGTGATCGTTGTTCGAGCCAGCGGATGAAGATCGAAAGTGTGATCGTCATCACCAGATAGAGAAATGCCACGACGTTGAAGGTGTCGAAGAAGCGAAAGGTGCTGGAAGCGTAGGTTTTGCCCAGGAGCGTGATGTCCTGCACGCCAAGTACCGAGACGAGGGACGAATCTTTAAGCATAGCGATAAAGTCGTTGCCCAGCGGCGGCAGCACACGCCGGACGGCTTGGGGTAGAATGACGTAACGCATGGCCTGCCAGGCCGAGAGCCCCAGGCTGCGCGCCGCTTCCACCTGGCCACGGTCGATCGACTCGATGCCGGCGCGGAAGATTTCGGCGATGAACGCGCTGTAACCAATTGTCAAAGCCAGGATCGCACGCGCCGTAAAGCTCATGTCGCGCACACTGAGATCGGCCAGCCACTGCGCGGGCAGGCCGATACCGACGAGCCAGGCCCCGATCTGGTTGAACATGTCGATCAGCCCCGGCGCACCGACAAACGCAATGTAGTACAGAATCACCAGCATCGGCACACCGCGCACAATCTCGGTATAGAACGTAGCGGCTTCGCGTACCACGCGGCTGGACGACACGCGCGCCAGTGCTACCCCCAAGCCAAAAAACAGAGAGAGCGCATACGCCACCAGGGTCACGTAGATCGTCACCACCACACCGCCGATAATGGCGGTAAAGATGACCTGATAGCCGGCGTCGCTGCTGATGCCCCACAGGATCAAGATGGCCAGCAGAATGGCGACCAGGAGCCAGTAGGGCAGCCGGGTCAGGCGCTCGCTCCAGGGGATGGTCTTGGCTTTGTTGGTGGTCTGCATTGGGATGTTGGATGTTGGATGTTGGATGTTGGATGTTGGATAGAGACTTCCGAAGTCTTGAAGACTCCGGAAGTCTCTTCTGTCAATTGCTGCTGGTGTTGTACAGGAAGAACCAGCGGTTGTTCAGGTAATCTGCGTAACCGTCCTGCAGCAGTGAGTCGATGGCATCGTTGAAGGGTTGGACGAGGTCGCTGCCGGGGGTGAAGATAAAGCCAAAGTCTTCACCGGCCAGGGGGTCGCCGACGATCTTGAGTTGGTTGGGGTT
>JAYRNS010000425.1:0-18941 GCA_041912075.1 Anaerolineae bacterium | reverse complement strand
CCTGACCCACCCCGGCGGTGATTACGCCCGGGAGGTGATCGAGCGCAACCAATACTACGCCGACGTGGCAGCCAGTGTCCAGCTGCTGACCGAAGAAACACTGCTCAAGATGGCCTGCGCCCTGCATGCCCGCACCGGCGCCAAACACTTGTGTCTGGCCGGCGGCGTGGCCCTCAACAGCGTCGCCAACGGGCGTATTCTGCGTGAAACCCCCTTCGAGTCGGTCTACATCCAGCCCGCCGCCGGCGATTCAGGGGGGGCCCTGGGTGCGGCCCTATGGGCCTGGCACGTGGTGCTGCAGCAGCCGCGCCGCTTTACGCTGGAACACTGCTACTGGGGTGCCGATTACGATGCAGCCAAGATCGATGAATTCCTGCAGACGCAGGGTATACCGTTTCAGGAAATGCCCGACGATACCCTGCGCACCGTGCTGATCGACGATCTGCTGGCCGGACGCGTGATTGGTTGGTACCAGGGACGCTTTGAGTGGGGGCCACGCGCCCTGGGCAACCGCTCGATCCTGGCCGACCCGCGCCGCGCCGAGATGAAAGAAATCGTCAACGAGAAGATCAAGTTTCGCGAGCCATTCCGGCCATTTGCCCCCGTCGTATTGGAAGAGGCCACCAGTCACTACTTCGACTTTGCTGACCCGGCTGCCCACTACCCGGCGCGCTTTATGCTGCTGGTCGAGCCAGTGCTCGACGCACGCCAGCAGGAGATCCCCGCTGTGACGCACGTCGGGGGCAGCGGACGTCTGCAAACCGTGCGCCGGGCGTGGAATGAGCGCTATTACGATTTGATCAGCGATTTTGGGCAGGCGACCGGTACCCCGGTACTGCTCAACACGTCGTTTAACCTGCGGGGTGAGCCGATCGTCACTACGCCGGCCAATGCCTTCAACACGTTCAGCCGCAGTGAGATCGACGTGCTGGTCTTGGGTCAACACATCGTGCGTAAGGAGTGGATGAAGCGCTCGTGATACATTCCTTCTGGCGCGTGGTGCGTGGTCTGGCGTTGGTCGTGCTGGGTGTGGTGGCGGCCCTGGTCCTACTCGAAGTCAGCGTCCGTGTCTTGGGTCTGGCACCGCCGGCCGAAAGTGCGGGTTGGTTTTGGCAGGGACCCGATGCCGAGCTCGGTTGGACGCATATTCCCGGTGCCAGCGGACGCTGGTTCAACCCACGCCACGAGTATGATGTCGACGTGACGATCAACGACCGGGGTCTGCGCGACGTCGAGCATGCCTACGACAAACCGCCCGACGTGTTTCGTATCTTGATCCTGGGTGATTCCTACGTCGAAGGTATGCGGGTGCCGCTCGACCAGACGTTTGGCAAACGCCTGGAGGAACGGCTCAACCAGGCTGGTCTGCCCATCAAGTTCGAGGTTGTGCTGGCTGGCGTCAGTGCGTGGGGCACCGACCAGGAGCTGTTGTGGTTTCGCAAAGAGGGTGTTCGTTACGAGCCGGACCTGGTGTTGCTTGGGTTCTTTCCGGGCAACGACTTCATGAATAACTCCGAAGCACTGGAGGTTGCCAACATCGGCAGCGTACGCAAGCCATTTTTCAATCTGGAAAATGGTGACCTGGCGCTGAAGTATTATCCGTTCGATCCCAAGACCGTGCCGCCCAGCGAGACAGTGGCTCAGGTCTCCACCGAAGAAGCGTCACCCAAGCCCGGCAATCTGGAAGAGGCGCCGCTGGCCGGCTGGCGCCCGTGGCTGCAGCAGAATCTGGCCGTGTATCGTTTTGCCACACCGCTGATACGTGATGCGGTGCCGGGTCTGGCCCGCGCGATGGTGCGGTGGGGTCTGATCGAGCCCGGGCAAGAAGAAATCGACGCGGCGCTGCCGTCCGACTACATCCCCGTGGCGTATGGGGTCTATCGACGTCCACCAGCCCAGGCGTGGCAGGATGCATTCACCTTGACCAACGCTATTATTCGCCAGCTGGATCGTGAGGTGTCCGCCCACAGCGGGGCCCGTCTGGCGGTGGCGGTGCTGACGGCGCAGGAGCAGGTGTATCCGGACCTGTGGAACAGCTTGCTCGACCGGTATACGCCGATGCGCCAGGTCGATTGGGATTTGGAGCAGCCAAACCGCATTGTGCGTGGCATGTTGGACGGCGCGGCGATCCCGTATGTCGATCTGCTACCGGCGTTCCGTGCGCACGCCCAGCAGCCGGGCGAGCTGTTGCACTTCCGGCACGACGGACATTGGACACCTGCCGGCGAACAGCTGGCGGCCGAGACGATCTACGACTTTCTGGTGCAAAACCACCTCGTGCCCATTGCCGGTTCAGCTGTGGAGCCAACCGGTACGCCGTAAGGGTGATTGAGTGCCGGTGCAGAGAACCTCTTCGGTGAAAATGCCTCGTTTTCAGCGCCGATTTTTGCCCCGCAAAAATCGTGCACGACACCGAATACCTGCTCTGTACCGTCACGAGGGGAAGCGTACTCTGCATCTTACGACCGGTGCTGCAAACAACCGGGGAGGAACCAAGTGGACATCAAACGTACATCACGCGATGCCGGCGCACGGGTCGGCCTGGTCAGCGAAATGCTGGGTTACCTGGCAAAACGCCGCTTGTGGTTCTTGATTCCGATGATGACTGTGCTGCTGTTGTGCGGCCTTCTGATCGTACTGGCGCAGGCAACAGCCCTCGGTCCCTTCATCTATACACTGTTCTGATGGGTAACCCATGAAACGCTGGCCAGAGGACCACATCACGCACAGGCTGCACGACCGTGGCGGCTGACCCGCCGCCCCAGGTGTCGCGCTGGCAAGAACTGCTGCGTCGCTGGGTGCTGGGCCTCCTGTGTGTCGTCGGGGCATGTGCGATCCTCTTGATCGACGTTCAAGGCAACCAGATCGATCTGGAAGTCGATGAAATCAGCCCGATCGATGTGCGCGCGCCGCGCGCCATCACCTTTGTCAGTGAATATTCGACCAGCCAGGAAAGACAACGCGCCGAAGAGGCCGTAGCTCCCGTGTATGATCCGCCCGATGCACGTGTACGTCGTGACCAGATGGCGCAGGCACGCGAGCTGCTGGCGCTGTTCGACACCCTGCGCAGCGATGTAACCGCCGCAACATCGCCCACGACAACCGCCAGCCTTGCCCCCTTTGCCCTGGATCCCGTCGTGGTAACGGCAACCCTGGCCAGCAGCGATGCAGCCTGGGCACGGGTCAAGGCCGAAGTACCGACCGTGTTGGACCGCGCCATGCGCGAAGAAATCCGCGAAGATCAGCTGGCGGTCAAACGACGTCAGGTGCCAACGCTGGTTGGGCTCGATCTCAGCGAAGAAGAATCGGCGTTGACGGTGGCCCTCGTACAGTCCTTGATGCGGGCCAACAGTCCCTACAATGCTGACAAAACCACTGAGGCCCGTACCGCGGCCGCGGCGCGGGTTGTTCCCGTCACGGTATCGATCCAGAAGGGTGAAACGATCCTGCGCGCGGGGGATCGCGTGCGGCGCGAAGACCTGGAAACCCTTGAGGCACTCGATTTGCGCAGTAGTGACTGGAGCTGGTCGGAGGCGCTGCGCACGGGCGGCGTGGTGCTGCTGTTGGCTCTGCTCCTCGGCTTTTACGTCACCCGCATCATGCCTGATTTCTGGTGGCGCCGGCGTCAAGCGCCCTTGTTCGTCGCACTCATCCTGCTCTTTACCCTGGGGGCGCGCTGGATGATCCCGGCTCATGCCGTGCAACCCTACTTGTTCCCCGCCGCCGCCCTCACCATGTTGGTTTCGGTTCTGCTCGACATGCGGTTGACCGCCGTTACCTTGTTGTACATGACTCTACTGACCGCTTTTCTGACGCAGGGTGCCCTCGACCTGGTCCTGTACACCGCGGTTGGTGGTCTGACCGGTATGCTGGTCCTGGGCCGTGGCGACCGGATCAGCCTCTTTTTACTGGCTGGTGTGGCCGTGTCGGCGGTCAATCTGGTACTGATTGCGTTGTTCCACCTGGTGGAGCGCTCGCTCGATTGGACCGGTATCACGCAGTTGGCGGTGGCAGCCGTGATCAACGGTACGCTGGCCGGCAGCCTGACCTTGCTCGGAGTGTATCTGTTGAGCCCGTTTCTCGGCGTTGTCACCTCACTCCAGCTGTCAGAGCTCGGCCGCCCCACCCATCCGCTGCTGCGCCAGCTGGTGCTGCGCGCACCGGGCACCTATCACCACACGTTGATCGTCAGCAACCTGGCCGAGCAGGCCGCCCAGGCGATTGGTGCCGATGCCAATCTGACGCGCGTCGGTGCCTATTACCACGACATCGGCAAGATGGTGCGTCCGTTCTTTTTTATCGAAAATCGTGTGGGTGACGTCAATCCGCACGACCATTTGGACCCGGTCACCAGTGCGGGTATCATCAAGAACCACATCACCGACGGGTTGGAGCTGGCCCGCAAACACCGGCTGCCGGTACGTATCCAGGACTTCATTGGCGAACACCACGGCACCACCCTGGTGATCTTTTTCTACCGGGTCGCGTGTGCACAGGCTACGCCCGAACATCCCGTGCAGGAAGCTGATTTTCGTTATCCCGGACCCCGTCCGCAGAGCCGTGAAACCGCAGTATTGATGCTGGCTGACGTGTGCGAGGCGGTCGTGCGCAGTCAACATCCGCACTCAGCTGAGGAGCTCGAAGCCTCGGTGCGTCACATGATCGAGCAGCGCGTATTGGACGGTGAGCTCAACGAGAGCCAGCTCACTTTGGGCGATCTCGACTTGATCGCCCAGGCGTTTGTGCGGGTGTTGCAAGGCGTCAACCACCCGCGCGTGGCATACCCCGACCCGCAGCCGGTCGAGCCGGCCATGCCTCAGCCGCCTTGAACTAAAGTTCAGGCTAATAGGCTCAAGTCGGCTGTAAGCCGACTCGACGGATGACACCAAACCCTGCAGCCCGCTTGAGCGGGCTTTAGTTATGAGCCTTGAGCTCACGCTCAAGGCTCTCAGACCCACCGGAGCAGACATCATGTCAGAAGACGAGGCCATCACCATCCTGATCGACGAGTTGTTTCTATCGCTCGTGGATGCCGAAGCCCTGCGCATCGTAGTCGCCCGTGCTCTTACCAGCGAAGGTCAGCCCGACGGCGAGCTGACCCTGGTCATCACTGGCGACGAACAGGTCCGTGACCTCAACCGGACGTACCGCGGGTTGGACGAACCCACTGACGTCCTGTCGTTTGCTGCCCGCGAATCGCCGCCGGATACCGATGGCATAACCTTCGTCACGGCACCCGAAGCCACGTCCTACCTGGGCGACATCGTCATTGCTTTTCCCTATGCCGCGGTCAATGCCGCGGCGCAGGGTCGTGCCGTGGAAGATGAACTGGCACTCCTGGCAGTGCACGGAACCCTCCACCTGCTGGGCTACGACCACGGTTCAACGGCCGAAGAAGAGGTCATGTGGGCACACCAGACGCAGATCCTGGCCGGCGGGTGAGGCCAGGGGCCCGATTTTTGGCATCGTTCCGTTTTGCCGGCCAGGGCATCCGCACGGCCTGGCGATCCCAGCGCAACCTGCGCGTTCAGGTGGCGATCACCCTGGTGGTCCTCGTGGTGGGGGTATGGTTGAGTCTCGATGTCCTGCGCTGGGCGGTGCTGGTGCTGACGATGGGGCTGGTTCTGGGTATGGAGCTGGTCAACAGCGCCATCGAAGCGCTCGGCGACGCCGTGACGGTCGAAGACCATCCTCTGGTGGCACAGGCCAAAGACGCAGCGGCCGGGGCCGTTCTGCTTGTGGCCCTGGCCGCCGTGGTTGTCGGCTTGTTCATCCTCGGTCCCCCGCTGTGGCAGCGGCTGGTCAACCCCGTCTACTGACCTACCTGGTACGCCTCTGCCAGCGCATCGACGACCGCCGTGCGCGCACTCGCCGCATCGGCACCCAGGCCGATGGCCGTTGTCCACTCACCGGCTGGGACCAACCACACGGTCAGTGTGGGACTGGCCCCCGGCCCGGCCGATTCGAATGCCTGGTCCAGACGAAAATCGAGCAAATCCTGCAGACCATCGTTCGACCCGGCATAGCCGGCTGATGCCGTGACCCACGGCGTATCGGTGGCAATCGCGACAAAGGTGGGTGTGCCGCCGGTTGACTGGCGATCGCTCAGCAGCGCCACCGCTTCCGACGTATTGACGTCGATGGTGTCACCGTCGGCTGAATTGACCAGACCAGGTACGGCGTACAAATAAACTTGATAATCCAGGGCGCTGCCGACCAGAGCTTCCAGCGCAGTGTGGACGATGACCGCGTTACTTTGTGTGGCTGGCCAGACGTCCTCGGTCAGCCGGTAACGTCCGGCACGGTCGGTGTAAGTGATACGCCACGCCGTCCGGTTGGCGTCTGGCGGTTCGATGTGCACGTCGGTATCCCGAATGACGTCGTGCACAAACGTGCGACCATCGCTGACCAGGAAACGCAGGGATTGCAGGTTGGCCTGGTCCGGCGCCGGCCAGGCCAGGCCGGTCAGCTCGCCGCCGTCCAGCCAGAACGGCACCCGCGTCATCCCGCCCGCGGCGGTGGGTGTACCACGTGGTTCAACCGTGCCTGCGAGTGGTGTGGCGGCTGCCAGGGGAGTAGGTGCTGGGGCGAGCGGCACAGGAACTGTGTAACTCGGCTCACTGGATGTGGTTGGTGTAGGAAGGAGAATCGCCACCCCTGGTAGGGGTGTGACTGCCGGCGTATCGACGGATGGTGGCGGCGTGGGAGAGGGTCCCTGGCAAGCGGCCAGTCCAAGGATTAGAAGCCACACGATCGACCCGCGATACCGTCGAAGCCAGTGCCGGCGCTGCAGCTCAGATGAGATTGCCACCCGTGGTCACCTCTCTTTGGACATCTTCGGCTGAGAGACTGTGTGAAAAATCGACACGCAAAACGCAAACAGCCAATTCAAGCCCTTATTGGACTTTCAGGACGGCCGCTCCCTGGATCTGGCTGCGTTTCAAGCGGCGCAGCGTCTGGTTGGCCTGCTCAAACATGGAGAAGACCTCGACGTGTGTGTGGATCGGAATGGTGTGGGCCAGCCTCAGGAGCTCCTCGGCGTCCTGGCGGGTGGCATTGGCCACGCTGCGGATCGTGCGTTCGCCGTAGAGCCAGGAATACTCGATGGGGGGCAGCGGGCTGCTGTGAATCCCAGCCATGGCCACCGTACCACCTTTGGCCAGGACGTGCAGCGCAGCCAGGGTCACCGCACCCGATGGTGTGAAGTTGATGGCGCCATGAACGGGATGCGGCGGCGTCTCATGCGGTTCACCAACCCAGGCAGCACCCAGGGCTGCCGCATGCTGGCGATGTTCGGCGCTGCGTGAAAACACGTAGACCTCGCAGCCCCAATGCCGTGCCACCTGGATCGCGATGTGCGCACTGGCGCCAAAACCAAACAAGGCCAACCGCTGCCCGGCAACGATGTCACTCAGCCGCAGCGCCCGGTACCCGATAACACCTGCGCACAACAGCGGGGCGGCCCTCTCGTCGCTGAAGTCGTCTGGCAGCCGGCAGACGAAATTGGCCTGCGCCAGCATGGTGTCAGCATAACCGCCCTGGACGTGCAGGCCAGTAAAACGGGCCTGGTCGCACAGGTTTTCGCGCCCGCTCTGGCAATACTCACACTGACCGCACGTGCTGTGCAGCCAGGGAATTCCTACCCGATCGCCCGGAGCCCAACCCGTCACACCTGGTCCGCATGCGTCGATGACGCCCACCACCTGATGACCCGGCACCAGGGGCAGCAGGGGCAAATCCAACTCGCCCTCCACGGTGTGAAGGTCGGTGTGACAGACACCACAGACCCGTATGCGAATGCGCACCTGGCCAGCACCTGGCTGAGGGTCCGGCGACTCGGCCAGAACCAGCGGGTCTGCCTCGTCAACCAGCTGCGGTGCCAACAATTCCATTGCGTACATGACGGCCTCGTACACGAAACTAGAACGCCACTATACCATACGGTGCCAGCAGGGTCAATTTGGATACTGCAAATTGGCGCAAGCTTCACGCCTCACATCTTCACGCCCCACGCCCTCACGCCTCACGTTTCACTTTCCGCCGATCCACGACTATAATACGGGACGGCATCGCCATCATCCGGGATAGGTCTGCATGCAAGTTGACGTCGAGCTGTACCGCACAGAAGTGCAGGTTCAAGACAAACCACCGGTGACGTTGAGCGTCATCGACATTGCGCCACCGCACGCGCAGCGTACGCTGCTGTTTATTCACGGCTTTGCCGGCCAGGCCAGCCAATGGGCGGCGCAGTTGGGTTATTTCAGCCCCACGCAGCGTGTGGTCGCCTTCGATGCGCGCGGGCATGGCCTGTCCGATAAACCTGAATCATCCTACACGATGGCCGAGCTGCAGCGAGACCTGAAATCGTTGGTTGACCAGCTGAACCTGCCGCCGCGTTTCGTGCTGGTCGGGCACAGCTTCGGCGGTGCCGTGGCGGCCGAGTACGCCGCCGCGCACCCCCATCGCCTGGAAGCGCTGGTGCTGATTGGCACCGCAGGTGAATACAAACTAAACGACTGGCTGCGGCGCGCGCTGAACCTGCCCACCGCCTGGTTGAAGGGGCTGGCACCGGTCATGCGTACGCGTGTCAGCACACCACCGTTTGTCGTCAAGAAACTGTTCGAGAATACGCTTGCGGTCTGGAAGGGCTGGTCGTTGTTCGCCGATATCCGCACACCGACGTTAGTGATCATGGGACACCACGACAACCTCTTCCCGCAGGCTGATTTCGACCAGGTGGCGGCGCGTATCCCATATGCGCTCAAGATCGAAATCCCCGTCTCGGCCCACATGGTCATGATCGAACGCGCCGATGCCGTCAACCGCGCCATCGAACGTTTTCTTAACGGCAGCCAGGACAGTCCTGCGACCTGGTCCTACGACCGCCCGCCGCTCGCCAGGCCGGTCGAGCGTCCCTGGCTGCGCTTCTACGATCCGGCCGTGCCGCATGAAGTTACGATTCCGGACCGGCCGCTGCCACGGTTTCTGGAGCGTGCTGCCCGCCGCTTTCCCCTGCGCACCGCCGTGCACGATCCCACCGGCGGCACCCATCTGCTGTACTGGCAGCTGGATCGGGCCGCCAACCGCGTTGCCAACGCCCTGATCCGGCTCGGTGTGCAACAAGGGGATCGTGTCCTCCTGATGCTGCCGGCTGGACCGCCGGCCGTGATTGCCTTCTACGGCATTCTGAAGGCCGGTGCCCTGGTGGTCATGCTCAACCCTGCGGAGACGCCGGCCAGGTTACAGCGTCAGGTTACATTGAGCGGCGCCCGGGTGCTGGTGACCAGCGACCGGCAGCGTGCGCTCAGCAGCGAACTCGTGCAGAACCACCAGGTCGAGTGGGTTCTGGAAACGGCCGGCGACGAATATTTTGCGCCGCTGGCGCGGGCTCGTTACCGGCTGAGCGGTAACCACCGCGAAAAGCCGCCGCCCGGTTTTCTATCCTGGTCGCAGTGGGTGCGCAAAGCTTCACCCCAACGGCCGCCCCTGGCACTGGACGCGCAGGACGGTGCACTCGTACAGTTTACATCCGGCACGACCGGCGAACCCCGTGCGGTTCTGCTGACGCATGGCAACCTGGTGGCCAGTACGATCCAAGTTCGACATTGGTTTCCTGGGCTGCAAGACGGACAGGAGAAATTTCTCAGCCCGCTGCCGATCTATCATGTCTATGGCATCCTGGCCGGGATACATCTGCCGGTCGCCCTGGGTGCCACCCTGCTGACCCTGCCGGCGTTCGATGTCACCCAAACACTGACCACCATCAAGCGCCAGCGGCCAACCGTCTTTGCCGGCACACCCGCTACGTACCTGGCGCTGACCGAGGTACATGGTCTGCGCACCTACGGTGTGAATGCCGTCAAGCTATACGTGAGCGGCGCCGCACCCCTGCCGGTCGAGGTTCACGAGGCCTTCGAGCGTTTGAGCAAGGCACAGCTCCTGGAAGGTTACGGCTTGAGCGAGGCACCAGCCGTGTCGGTCGATACCGTGGGCGGTCTGCGCAAGACTGCCTCGGTGGGTCTGCCCCTACCCAACACCGACGTACGTCTGGTCGATCTCACCACGCAGCACGACGTAGACCCCGGTCTGATGGGGGAGTTGTGGGTGGCTGGCCCGCAGGTCATGGCAGGTTACTGGCAGGACCCGACCGCCACCGCCGCAGCCCTGGTGCAAGATACCGCCGGCAAAACCTGGCTGCGGACGGGTGATCTGGCCGTCATGGATAGCGACGGTTACTTGCGCATTCTGGGTCGGGTGCAGGACGTGTGGCAGACACCCGGTACCGGTCAGCCTCTCGTGCTGCCGCGTCATATCGAAGAAGTGCTCCACGAACACCCCGGTATCAAGGACGCGGCGGCGGTACCGGTGGCGGGGGCCTGGCACGCGTTCGTAGTCCCGCACCGGGGCGAAGGCACCAGTGCCGGCGAAATCATCGCCTACTGCCGCCTGCGTCTGCCGCCCGCCATGGTGCCACAGGCGATCATATTTCGTGAAAGCCTGCCCAAAGATGAGCTGGGCAAGGTTCAGCGACAGGCATTGACCGACCCGTAGATTTTAGCTTACAGCCTATCCGATGAACTCGACATAAGCCTCGAAACGTAAGCTCGAAATCGTTATTCGGATTGGCCCTCATTTTGCGCAAAGAAGGAATACGATGAACATTCAAGTCAAACCGTCGTTTCTCGACACCGTGGACGCTGACCTGGTGGTTGTGAGCCTGTTCGAGTCGCAAGCACCGCCGCTGGCCGGCTATGGGACGCTTGATGCAGCCTTGGGCGGGTTGATCGACCAGGTCATCCGGTTGGGGGATTTCAATGGCGAAGCGTACAAAACGACCCTGCTGTACACACACGGCGACGCGGTACCCGCCCATCGTCTGCTCCTGGTCGGGCTTGGTAATCCAGCCGAGTTTACCGCGGACACGGCACGACGGGCGGCCGGGGTGGCGGCCCAGTTCATGGTCAAGCTGTCAGCCCGGCGTGTGGCAACCGTCGTCCACGGGTTTGGCCAGCCGGCGGTGACACCTGAACTCCTGGTCCAGGCCGTGGTAGAGGGCACTATCATGGGACTTTATCGTTTCGATGGTTATCATCGGGAGGGTGCCGCTAACACGTTCAAGGTTGAAACCTTGCAGCTGGTCGTACCACCCGGTCAGCCGATGGAACCCGTATTGGCTGGTGTGACCACCGGGGAGGTATTGGGCACTACGAGCAGCCTGGTACGCGATCTCGTCAACGCAGCCGGCAATCTACTGCCTCCGCGCGAGCTAGCCGCACGGGCGCAGGCCATGATGGACGGCACGGCGGTCACCTGTACTGTCTACGGCGAGGATGCCATGCGCGAGCTGGGCATGGGTGCGTTCCTCAGCGTGGGCCAGGGGAGTGCCGAGGCCTCGCAGTTCATTGTGCTCGAGTATTTTCCGCCAGCGGCCACCAGCCAGGAGACTCTGGTGTTGGTGGGTAAGGCGATCACCTTCGATACGGGTGGGATTTCGATCAAGCCGGCCGACAAAATGTGGCTGATGAAGAGCGACATGGGCGGCGGTGCGGCGGTGATCGGTGCGCTGTATGCTGTGGCGCAGCTGCAGCTGCCGATCCGTGTGGTTGGCCTGGTCTGTGCAGCCGAAAACATGCCCGGTTCCAAAGCCATCAAGCCGGGTGATGTCGTGCGTGCGCTCAACGGCAAGACCATCGAATACATCTCAACCGATGCCGAAGGTCGCATGGTGCTGGCCGATGGTCTGGCCTACGCCGAACGCTACAACCCGACGGCGATCATTGACTGTGCCACGTTGACCGGCGCCATGATGCGAGCGCTCGGTCTGGAATTGAGCGGTGTGTTCTGCAACGACGATGCGCTGTTTGCGCAGCTGATGCGGGCTGGCGAGCGCTCGGGTGAGCCGATCTGGCGCATGCCGTTGTGGCGGCCCTATCGCGAGCGCATGGACAGTGACGCGGCGGATATGAAAAACAGCGGCGGCATACCAGGGGGTGCAATCAACGCCGCGTTGTTTCTGAGCGAATTCGTGCCGGATGGCACGGCGTGGGCCCATTTCGACATTGCCGGTACGGCATTCCAGGAGACCGATCGGCCGTTTATGCCAAAGGGTGCCACCGCGGTGCCCATGCGCTTGTTGGTGGAGCTGGCGCGGGAGTGGGCAGGCCGAGGAAAGTAAAGAAACGTACGGGGAAGATGTGCGTAGGTGTCGCCCGTACCGCGCTACTGCGGACCAGATGCGGTTCTGGTGGCGGCTGTACGGGCACGCCAGACGTACGCAATGACCCCCATCACCGACCCGGCCGACCCCAGGGCGGCCGCGCCCAGGACCCAGTCACGCCGCAGCTCGGGAACGTTGAGCAGCCCGGTGGGGTCTGCGAGTGGCTGATCATAACCGGCACGGACGAGGGCCTGGTGCAGCTCGCTGCGGTAAGCCGTGCGCGGCCGCACCGGGCTGAGCGCAGCGGCAATCTCTTGGGCCAGCTGCAGCAGCGGTGCGAGCTCCAAACGCAGTTCAGGAAAGAGCACGAGGTAATCCGTCGTCTGCGCCTCCCCTTCGACCAGGCGGTCGGCCTGGGCCGCCAGGATTTCGGTAATCATCTGGTGTGCCATGTCACGGTTCCTTTATCGAACACCATCGTGCCTGCTGCCAATGCCCTACACGGGGTAGGCCACCACACCTAGTGTACCCGGGCCAAGATTGGCGGCAATCGACGTGGCCAGTGCGGCTATAAATGAGTGCTCGCATCTGAAACGATACTGCGCCTCATCCATCAGGCGGTGTGCTTCCTGCGGCGCATGGGCGTGAATGATCGCCAGGTGCAGCGGGCCAGTGCCGACCCGTTCTTCAACCAGATCAAGCATGCGTGCCAGTGCCTGGCGCCGCGTGCGGATGCGCCCGGTCACGTCCAGGCTGCCATCTTCGAGGGTAATGATCGGTTTGAGATCCAGCAGGGATGCCAGCACATGCTGGATGGTCGTCACGCGACCGCTCATTTGTGCGTATTTTAGCGTCTTGAGCGTCAGTACGATCTGCAGGTGGTCACGGATATAGCTCAGACGGCCCAGGATGTCTTCCATACTGGCCCCGGCTTGCACCAGGGTGTGGGCTTCCCAGACCATAAAACCGAGGCCGGCCGACCCGCCCAGGCTGTCGAACACCTCGACGCGCACCGCGTCCGCAACCATTTTGCGTGCCTGCTCCGCCGAATTGACCGTGCCGCTCAACTTGCCGGTCACGTGCAGCGACAGCACGTCGTCACCTGATTGACCCAGCTGCCGGTAGATGTCGGCCAACATACCCGGTGCGGGTTGTGAGGTCTTGGGAATCATGCCCAGTTCGTTGACCCGCCGGTAAAAGGTGGACTCATCGATGGTCACCCCTTCCAGGTAGGTTTCGGTACCAAACTGGATATTGATCGGGACAACCGTCACGTCCAGGTGACTGCGCCACTCCGCTGGGAGGTCACAGGTCGAATCGGTGACAAGTCGAATCATGTCGCTCGTTTCGGGAATTTTCAAAAACCGCGGGCTGTCAGGTCGTCGCGCAGCGCGACGAGTGTGCGGTGATACAGCGATTTGACGGCCCCTTCGGTGCGCCCCATGATCTGCCCAATCTCGGCGTTGGGGAGCCGCTCGACGAACTTGAGGAGCATCAGCTGCTGGCGGTCTTCCGGTAGCCGTCGGATGGCGGCCAGCATGGCCGCATACCGTTCGTGGTCTTCGGCGTGTGCTTCTGGTCCCTGGCGTTTTGGCTCGGCGGTTTCCAGGCTGTCGAGCGGCACCAGCTTACGCCGATTACGATCACGGTGCCAGTTGGCCACGAGGTTGTGGGCGATACGGTAGAGCCAGGCGGAAAACGGCAGACCACGCTGCACATAGTTGCCGATGTTGTCCAGGGCACGAAAGAATGTACGAGCTGTCAGGTCCTCAGCGTCTGCGTGATTACCCGTGCGATAATAGATGTAGCCGTAGATCCGGTCCACGTATCGCTCGTACAGGCGACCAAATGCTTCAGGATCGTGTTTTGCCTGTTCGACGAGGTCGAGCTCGCTTTCATTCTGTGCCACGGCTGGCTCATCCTTTTGCTCACAGAGGGGCCTCGCCATCACGCAGCGCGTCACGCCGAGGTTGGTCGTGTACTAGAACACCACAATGTTACGAAGGTTGCGCTGGTTTTTGATTGTAACTTAACTTGCATGGACGGTCAATTAGGGCTCGTAAAGAATAACTTCCCGTCAATTGCTGCGAAATCCAACCAAACAAGGTTTTTTCACAGAAAAAACCTATGCCGGAAGTTATTCTTTTGCGATGCCTTAGGGCGGTTAGCCCGGTGGTGCGTCAGTTTGCCTCGCTATGCTGCCTGTGTTACACTACTTCGTTGTGTTGAAAGTGCTGCCGCCTACATCGTTGCCGCGGTGAAACCTGTGGCCCTGCCCCATCGTTTCTAAAGTGCAACGTGCGCACTGTCGGCGGCACGATGTGTTGAACAGACCTGTGTAAGGAAGAATGAACATGGTACGACGCTGGCCCGGTGTCACCTGGCACCGGCTTCTGATCCTGATACTTGCAGGCACGTTTTTTGCGTTGGCCGGCGTGGCATACGCGTGGCAGGGCCAGGCGGTCATTGCCTCGCCCCAACCATTTTCGACGCTGCGCGGTGTGATCTCCATCAACGGGACTGCCGTCCATCCTGAATTTCAACGATACCAGCTCTACTTCAAGTCTGAAAGCGCGCCCGACGATTGGCATTTTATGTTCGAGCAGACCAACCAGGTGACCAACGGCCTTCTGGGCACCTGGGACACGCGCAGTGTGTCCGATGGCACGTACGCGCTGCGGCTGCGCGTGGTGCGGCAGGACGGCAACTACGATGAAACGGTCGCCAACGGTCTCCTGGTCGCCAACAGCCGTCCCGCAGACACGCCAACGCCGACGCCGACCGAAGCCACGACCAGCGAACCGGAGGCCACGGCGACTTCTGCCGTGACGCCCACACCGGTGGTTGTGGAGCAGCCACAGATTGCGACACCGACCCCGCGACCTGCACTGGTCATCACCAACACCGCGCCGATTACCTCCAGCGCAGCTGTGACAGGTACCACCGATACGAGTGGGTCAGACACAGGCAGCAGTGGAGACGGTGGTGTGCTGGGGGGTCTGGTGGACCTCAACCAGGTATCGAACTCGCTGAGCCTGGGCAGCCTGGGAGATGCCTTTTTGAGCGGTGCGCGCGTCGCCGTCACCGGTTTTCTGCTGTTTGGCGCGTATCTGGTGCTGCGCTGGTTGTTCCGTTTCCTGCGCTCCCGACTCGGCAGCTGACGCGCGATGGCTGACGGACTCGCCATGATTGTCGGTTTGGGCAACCCGGGACCGCGTTACGCGCGCCACCGCCACAATATCGGCTTTCAATGTGTCGACCTGTTCGCCCAACGCCACCAGCTTACCTTCGATCGCGTGCAGTTTCGTGCGGCGGTGGCTGCCGGCGAGGTAGCGGGGACACGTGTGCTGCTGGCGAAACCGCAGACGTTTATGAACCTCAGCGGTCAGGCGGTGGTGCCCCTTCTCCGTTACTACAAGATCGCGCCGGTCGACATGCTCGTGTTGTATGACGAGCTGGACCTGCCACTGGGGCGTCTGCGGCTGCGCGCCGAGGGCGGTGCGGGAGGTCATAATGGAATGAAATCGATCATTGCCCAGCTCGGCATGCCGGCCTTCCCCCGATTACGCATCGGTATTGGCCGCCCACCTGGCCGCATGGAGCCGGCGGATTATGTCCTACAGGATTTCAATACCGAACAGGAGATCGAAATGGCCTTCGTCCGTCCCCGCGTGGTGGAGGGCATTGTCATCTGGCTACGGGACGGTATCACGGCTGCCATGAACCAGCTCAACGCCTGAACGGAGAGGTCTTCGTGCAACTGAGCGGTCTGTTACCTTTGCTGCGGGATATTCCGGCCTATGCGATGCTCGTCTCAGCTGTGCAGGCTGGCGCACCGGTGCCTCAGACATTGACTGCGCCCGCGCCCGCCCGGCCTTACCTGGCCGCAGCCCTGGTCGCCGATCTGGGCTGGCCGTCGCTGCTGCTGACCGCGCGCAGCGACCGGGCGCGCCTGTGGGCCGACCAGCTGCGCACCCTGCTGCCGGCACCCGAACGCGTCCTGCTGTTCGCCGATCCGGATGCACTGCCTTACGAGCGCATCGCCTGGTCCAGAGAGACACGACAGCAGCGCATGGAGGCTCTGGTGGCTCTCAGTACGCCACCCCAACCGGCTGCCCCAACACCCGCAGCCCCGGTGGTGGTGGCATCCGCACGGGCACTGTCTTTCTACACACTGCCAAAACGGGAACTGACGCTGGCGCTGCGTCCGCTGCGTGTTGGCCAGGTCGTCGATCTGGCAGGCCTGCTCGGACGCTGGCTGGGCCTGGGTTACCGGCCGCAGACCGTGGTGGAAGAGCCTGGCACGTTCAGTCGGCGCGGCGGCATCATCGACATCTGGGCGCCGAATTTGCCCTGGCCCCTGCGGCTGGAGCTGTTTGGCAATGAGATCGACAGCCTGCGTTATTTCGATCCAGCCACGCAGCGCACCCTGCCGGCGGCGGACAGCCACCCCGCCGGTGGGCGTGTCCAGGAAGTGTTGCTCGGCCCTGCCTCCGAGGCGCTCCCGCGGCATGGTCCTACCGCCCGTACACTGCTCGAAAGCCTCGACCTTTCACTTTGCCACGCGCCGGCCCAGCACGATTTCGAGTACGAGATCAGCCAGTTGTTAGAGGGCACCGGTTTTCGTGGTATGGAATGGTACATACCCTATTTGTACAGCCAGCCGGCGACGCTGTTGGATTACCTGCCCACACCCGGCACGCTCCTGATCGACGACGGCGCCGAGTTTCTGGCAACCCTGGCCGATCTTCAGGGCCAGGCCGAACAGCTGCAGCGCGACGTGACTGCTGCCGGTGAGCTGCCCGGTGGTGCACACCGGCCCTACGCGCTGCAGCCCAACCTGCGTCAACAGCTGGATACGCTGAACCCTGTCCTCCTCGGGTACGGCGATTTGATGGGGCGGCCCGCGAGCCAGACTGGCGCCTTGGCGCGCTCGTTTCTGCCGGCACCACACTTTGGCAGCCGCGTGCGCCGGGTGATCGAAGAGGCTGAAGCCTGGCGCACCTCTGGCCAACGCGTCGTGCTGGTCAGCCGCCAGTGTGCACGTCTGCACGACTTGCTGGTCGAAGCGGGCTACCCCGCCGCCCTGGCCGACGATCTGACAGAGCTGCCGCCCGCGCGCACCATCACGCTGGTGCAGGGTGTGTTTAGTGAAGGATGGATTCTGCGCAACGAGGAGGCACAGGGTCTGCTGTTGACCCTGCTGACCGATGCCGAGATCTTCGGGCTCAGCCGCCCGGCGGCGCGCCGTGTCGAGCGACAGCGGCCGGCGGCGCCTGAGTCCTTTTTCACCGACCTGCAGCCGGGCGATTTTGTGGTTCACATGGAGCACGGCATTGGTCAATTTCGCGGTCTGGTGACGATCACCCTCGAAGGAATCGATCGCGAATACCTGCACATCGATTACGCCCAGCACGATCGTCTCTACGTGCCGGTGCATCAGGCCGACCGGCTCAGCCGTTACGTGGGGCCCGGCGAGACTCAGCCCATTCTGCATCGCCTGGGCACCGCCGATTGGGAGCTCGTCAAACAGCGAACGCGCAAAGCCGTGGCCGACATGGCCAACGAGCTGCTGGCGCTTTATGCGCAGCGTGAACTGGTCGACGGCCACGCTTACGCCCCAGACACGGTGTGGCAGGAGGAGCTGGAAGGCTCTTTTCCCTACGTGGAAACGGAAGATCAGCTGCAGGCGATTGCCGAAGTCAAACACGACATGGAACGCGCCCAGCCCATGGACCGGTTGATTTGTGGGGATGTCGGTTATGGCAAAACCGAAGTGGCGCTGCGGGCCGGCTTCAAGGCGGTGATGGATGGCAAACAGGTGGCAGTGCTCGTGCCAACCACCGTATTGGCACAGCAGCACTACAACACATTTGCCGCACGGCTGCAGTCTTACCCCGTGCAAGTGGCCATGCTCAGTCGTTTTCTCACCGAGGCCCGCCAGGAAGACGTGCTCAAGGGTCTGCGCGCAGGCAAGGTCGATATCGTCATCGGCACACATCGTCTGCTCAGCGCCGATATCACGTTCAAAGACCTGGGGCTGTTGATCATCGACGAAGAACAGCGCTTCGGTGTTGGCCACAAGGAGCGTCTCAAGCAGCTGCGCACCGAAGTCGACGTGCTCACCCTGTCGGCCACGCCCATTCCGCGTACGCTGCACATGAGCCTGACCGGTGTGCGTGACCTGAGCACGATCGATACGCCACCCGAGGAACGGCTGCCGGTCAAGACCACCGTTGGCGAGTACGACGAACAGATCATTCGCCAGGCGATTTTGCGCGAAATGGACCGCGGCGGTCAGGTCTACTTTGTGCACAACCGCGTCCTGGGTATCGAGCAGATTGCCCAACGCGTGCAGCACATCGTGCCCGAAGCGCGCGTGGGCATCGGCCACGGCCAAATGCCAGAGCGGCAGCTGGAGCGGGTGATGTTGGATTTTGCCAGCGGCGAGATTGACGTGCTGGTGTGCACGACGATCATCGAAAGTGGTTTGGACATCCCGAACGTCAACACGATCATCATCAACCGGGCCGATCACTTTGGTCTGGCCCAGTTGTACCAGCTGCGCGGCCGCGTGGGGCGCAGTGCGGTGCGTGCCTACGCCTACCTGTTTTACGACCGCGGGGCGACCCTTTCCACGGTGGCCCAGCGCCGGCTGGAGGCCATATTGGAGGCCAGCGAGCTGGGTGCCGGCTTCCGTATCGCCATGCAGGACCTGGAGATTCGGGGAGCAGGTGAACTCTTGGGTGCCCGCCAGCACGGCCACATTGCCGCCGTCGGCTTT
>JAYRNS010000424.1:0-2763 GCA_041912075.1 Anaerolineae bacterium | reverse complement strand
TGCATCCCGAGGTTTTGGGCGGTTCTTCCGCCTGAGCAGGATGCCCGCGAGCACTCTTCACGTTAATTTGGCCAGAACCCGTCGTGAAATCGTGCAGAAGCGCTCTCCAATAGGGAGCAAAAACATCTTCACCGAACCTTTGCCGCACTGTGCATCTGTTGAGTGGCAGTGACTCCGGATTTCAAAGCTTCCTGTCCACCACGATCGAAACCAGCGCCTTGCCCCGGTAGTGGTCCGGGCTGAGCGGCAGATATTCGATGCCTTCGTGAGGCGCCGATTCGGGTTGCGCCACGAATCGGGTATACCCGCCTCGCGCGGTGTAGAGCGTGACCGCCTGCACGATCTGCTGATCGGTCACGCCCAGGTAGCCGCTCAACGTGGCAAGCGCCCCCTCGGGCGAGCCGAGCTTGAGTCGCGCCGGGTCGGCATTAAGGATCGCGGTGAAACTCGGATCCTGGACCGCCGGGTTGAACGTCCGGTAGGCCTGTTCGTCAGCTGATGTCCCCCATGCGCGCAGGGTTCTCTGCCCGCACCAACGACCGGTGCCCAGCGATTCCAGCCAGAAGCCGTTGGCGCCTTTTCCTTCAATGGCGTTCACCCAGAAATACCCTTGTGCATGCAAGGCCAGTAGTGCGTCGCGCTCGCCACGCGTGATGCTCCAAAGCCCATCGATGTAGATCCAGTTGCGGGCATCCGCATCCAGCACCATGTCAGGTGGCTCCGGCAAGGAGCCTTGCGGCGCCAGAAAGCTGACCGCTGCCAGATAGCGCTGGTAACGGGTGGAGTCCAGCGGGGGGTCTTCCAGCGTGTTCATCGCCGTGCGGACCTCATCCTCAATCTTGCCCGACGATGTCAGTGAGCGGTTCAGGTAGGTTTCCAGAAAGCGATGTCCGGACCAGTCCACGCTCAGATGGCTGGCCGGCAGCGTCCAGTTGGGCGGCAGCACCCCTCCCAACAGCCCCATGTTCACCAATCCGCCGATGACGGCATCGATGGTGGCGGTGGTGTGGGGCCCGTAGGCCAGCGCCGACGCGGGTGCCACCTGCACGGCCTTCATGGCCTGGATCGACGTCTTCGGGTAGACCGCGCGGAACGCGCTGTTCAGAAACAGGTTGCCCTGTGAATGACCGACCACCAGGAGCTTGCGGCCGCTGGCAATTTCCTGCAGCAGCTTTGCCTCTTGCGCGGCCGTGTCGGCTGCCGTAGGCGGGTTGGAAAGAAACCACGCAAACGCCGACAAGGCCTTGTTCAGGATCACGCTCACGATCGCCTGAAACGACGACGCGCCCCAGACGGTGGCCCGCAAGACCCGCCAGTCCTGCCCATCGCCCCGAAGCGCCTGCCAGAACAGCTCCAGGCGGCCGATGAGCACCATGTGCAGGTCAACATTCTTCTGAAGAATCACTTCGGCAAGATCTTCCAGCCGCGTGACATTGGGGCGGTCTAGACTCATGCCCGAGTGGTTGTAAAGGAGTTGGTAGGAGACTGGCTGGCCTTTCCAGACATTGCCGCCAATAGCGCGCAGCCGCCCAAGGGCCTCGCGGGCATCGTCGCGCGTATTAAACACACCATTGAAGAAACCAACTGTGTAGCCAGGCCTGCAAAATGGCGACGCGATTTGGGCAAACGCTGATCTTGGATAAATTAGGCTCGCAAGACCAACAAACGCAAATGCCGCCACAAGGATGAATCGAGCGAAATTCACTGGGACACCTCACATGTGTCACCACTGGCAAGTTCCCAAGTTTGTCCGCTGAGTAACCGATCAATCGCAGCATTGGCGCGCACCCGCTCAATTGTGTTCAATGTGTAATCCCTCAGCTGCCTGGACACTGCGAGGTAGTCGTCGAAACTTGAGGCTCGTAACTCCAGGCAGTTGTGCGCCCGTTCAGCCACTAATACCGCCGCCAGAGCGCCTTGCGGCGTTCGCTCCGCAGCCAGTTCCGCCTGCAGCGCCTTCGCGTACTGCCGCATCGCCGCCTTCTGTTCGGCCGTGCGGTCGTTGCGGCTGGCGATCCAGGCCTCGATGTCATCGCGGATGCCGTTGCCATTGGCATCCGGCCCCAGCACCGACGCGCTGCGGTCCAGGCTGGGCAGCCCCAAAGCGAGCGCCTGGCGTTCGCCCTCTTCGCTGGGCACGCTCTCACTCGGCGCGCCGCTGTACTTGACAAGCCCGGCAGGACCGGCCTCCAGCCGCAGGTCGAAGCTGGCAAAGTAGAGCCGGTCCAGGACCGAGTACACCTCCAGGGCGGCCGACCGCGTGGGGAAACCGGACCTGCTGACGCGAACCTCGGGCACGGTGTCGGCCGTCAGGGTCAGCGCGCGGACCCGCCCCTTCGCATCGGTGCGCGCCGACTTGACAACGACCTGATCGACGAGCACCTCCACCAGTGCGCCAGCCAGCGGCTGGCCTTGGGCATCGCGCACGGTGCCCCCGATGGTCCAGGTGCAGCCGCCGATGAACAGCGTCAGGGCCAGCAGTGCCCCGCGCCAGGCGCGTCGGATCGGATGCGCGGATTCATGGTTCACGGTGGCCCCCCTTCCTGTCGCCCGCTTCAGCCCGGCGTGCGTGACAATTTTGGACAGTCGCGCCGATGTCACCACAGAACGCCGTGGATGAATTTGATCTGGCGCAAGCAGGGCACTCCGTACTGGCAAGGGTGCCGCAGATGGCTTGCATTTGGCGATTGATCGTGCTTTTTCCCCAATCCCGGCGTCAAATGGTCACCAGGCGCTCTGAATTCAGGAGTTTTTTCACCCGCC
>JAYRNS010000423.1:0-4161 GCA_041912075.1 Anaerolineae bacterium | reverse complement strand
GTTACTCTGGCCCTCCAGGTCGGCCAGGATCTCCTGGGCCCGTGCAATGACGGCGCGCGGCAGCCCGGCCAGCTGGGCGACGTGGATACCATACGAGCGATCGGTTTTGCCGCGCACGATGCGGCGCAAAAAGACGACGCGGTCGCCCTCCTCGGCCACGGAGACGTTGTAGTTGACGACGTGCGGCAGTCGCTCGGCCAGGTCGGTCAGCTCGTGGTAATGCGTCGCAAACATGGTCTTCGACCGCAGGCGTGGGTGGTTGTGGATGTACTCGACGATCGCCCAGGCGATGGCCAGGCCGTCGTAGGTGCTGGTGCCACGGCCGATTTCGTCCAGGATCAGCAGCGAACGGTGGGTGGCGTGATTGAGGATGTTGGCCGCTTCGACCATCTCGACCATAAAGGTCGACTGGCCGCGCGCAATGTCGTCAGCGGCGCCGACGCGGGTGAAGACGCGGTCCACCAACCCGATGTGAGCCTGGCTGGCCGGCACGAACGACCCGATCTGCGCCATGAGCGTGATCAGCGCAACCTGGCGCAGTGCGGTGCTTTTGCCGCTCATGTTGGGGCCGGTGACGAGATGGATGGCCTCATCAGGGGTGAGCAGCGTATCGTTGGGCACAAACGGCTCGGCGCGCTGCATCAGCTCGACCACAGGGTGGCGGCCGTCCACGATGTGGATGACACCATCGTCGGCCAGCGCGGGCCGCACGTAGCGGTGACGCACCGCCACCTCGGCCAAACTGGCGTACGTGTCCAGCTGTCCGACGGCATGCGCCACATTCAGCAGCCGGGCGGCACCGGACGCCAGCTGGTCGAGCACCGCGCGATAGATCTGCTGCTCCAGCTCCAGCTGGCGCTCGTCGGCGTGCAGGATGAGGTTCTCCATCTCTTTGAGCTGCGGCGTGATATAACGTTCAGCCTTGACCAGGGTCTGCTTGCGGATGTAGTCGGCCGGTACCAGGTGGGCATTGGCGTCCGACACTTCCAGGTAGTAACCGAAGACCTTGTTGTAACCCACCTTGAGCGAGCGGATGCCGGTGCGCGTACGTTCGCTGTTTTCCAGGTTGGCGATCCAGGTCTTGGCATCGCGCGAGGTGGCGATGATGGTGTCGACCTCGGCGCTGAAGCCGGGCCGGATGATGCCGACGTTCTGCAGAGTGGCCGGTGGTTGGTCGGCGATGGCTGCGGCGATCAGGCCGCCCAGGTCATCGCACGGGTCGAGCTGGTCGTAGAGTGCCGTCACGGACGAGGCTGCGGCGCTGTTCGTCGCCAGGGGAGCCAGCAGCTGGCGCAGGTCAGCGATGGTGGCGAGGGCTTCCATGATGCCGAGCAGGTCACGCGGCAGCGCGATGCGCTGCACGACGCGGTTCGTCCAACGTTCGAGATCGCCAAAACCGCGCAGCCGCGCCATCAGACCGGTGCGCACCAGCGTATCACCGCAGAAGGTCGCCACCGCATCCAGGCGTGCGTTGAGCTGGTTCAGGTCGAGAAGCGGCTGCCCCAGCCAGCGGCGCAGCAGGCGCGCGCCCATGGGGGTGTGCGTGTCGTCCAATACGGCCAGCAAAGTGCCGCGGTGGTCGCTGCCACGGATCGCTTCGGTCAGCTCCAGGTTGCGGCGCGTTGCCTCGTCGAGCACCATAAAATCGCCAGTGCTGTAGGTGTACAGCGATGTGAGCTGGGCCAGGGCGCTGGGCTGCATCTCGCGCAGGTAACTGAGCAGGGCGCCGGCGGCACGAATCGCGAGGGGTTTGCCTTCGCAGCCAAAGCCGTCGAGCGCGCGTACATCGAAGTGGTCGAGCAGCATCCGACGGGCATTGTCGAGCTCGAACTGCCAGGCTGGCAGGGTGGTCAGCGCGTAGGCGCGGACGGGGTGATCGTCGCCGGCCGGGTGGTCCACGTGGGTGGCGTCGGCCAGCAGGAGCTCGGCTGGCTGGAGACGCGCCAGTTCCTCACGCACGCGCAGCGCCACGTCGGCGCCGCTCAGCTCGGTGGTGGCAAACTCGCCGGTCGAGATGTCGGCGTAGGCCAGCCCGGCACGGTCGCCGTCGCGCACCAGGGACACCAGGTAGTTGTTGCGCCGGTCGGGCAGCATGCCCGGTTCCACGACCGTGCCGGCGCTGACGATGCGGTTCACCAGGCGCGGGACCAGACCGCCGACCGGGGTGGTGCCGTCCTGCTCGGCGATGGCCACCTTGTAGCCGGCCTGCACGAGGCGGGCGATGTAACCATCGACGCTGTGCCAGGGCACGCCGGCGAGGGGCACACGTTGGTCGTTGCCCACCGGGCGCGAGGTCAGCACGACGTCGCAGACCGACGCGACCGTCTTGGCGTCGTCGTCGAACGTCTCGTAGAAATCGCCCAGGCGGAAGAGCAGGATCGTGTCTTTGTACTGGCGTTTGAGATCCAGGTACTGCTGGCGCATCGGTGTGGTCATGGCGGGTATTTTACCACAGGTGGGGTGGGTGGGGGAAGATGGGGGTTGGGGGTTGGGGGTTGGGGATCAGGGGTTGAGGGTTGGGGATGGAACATCCAGGAATACGAACGACCTCGCCTCAGGTAGTTGACACATATACGGCTGTGCCGTATAATATTGGTATGCTCTTCATAGAAACCACTCTGTTTACCAGACTGATTTACACCTACATGAGTGATGAGGAGTTCACCGGGTTGCAATATTATCTGATGAACCATCCTGATGCTGGAGATATCATACCAGGTAGCGGTGGTGTTCGGAAACTACGTTGGGCCATTCGGGAACGGGGCAAACGCGGTGGAATTCGAGTGATCTATTACTGGAGAAAATCCCGGAATGAAATCTAGCTCATCACGGTATATGCCAAAAATGAAGCCAGTACCATATCACCTCAAATATTGAAGAGAATTGCCGAGGAAATCAAACATGTCTAGGCGGGACATCGGGCAAGAAATCCTGGAAGGGCTGCGGGAAGTCAAAGCTTACAACGCAGGTGTCATCGATTTGCGGCATCGCACGTATAGCTCTCCTCCGTCCGCCAGC
Organism: Anaerolineae bacterium; assembly: GCA_041912075.1. Classification (GTDB taxonomy): domain Bacteria; phylum Chloroflexota; class Anaerolineae; order SSC4; family Amarolineaceae; genus SSC4. Next base: position 1,143 of record JAYRNS010000423.1, on the reverse strand, counting down.
GAGGTTCGGGCGAAGTTGAAGCTGTCACAGGCTGCGTTTGCCGGGCTGATGGGTGTCAGTCTGCGTACGTTGCAGGACTGGGAACAAGGCAGACGACAGCCAGCCGGTTCGGCTCAGATGCTGCTGCGGATTGCACAGCAGCATCCGGAGGTGTTTCTCGATCTGGCGTGAGTACCACTATCGATTAGCGCAAGGGAGGCGACGAAATGACGGATACTTCCTTCTCACAGGATGACGTTTTCCCCATCATCCGACGTGTCATTAGGACCCTCTATCAAAACAAACATGACTGGGTTACCCACGATGAGATCGTGCAGGGTCTACTCTCCGATCCGGCCGGTCAAAAGGAGGTGCGCGGGGCACAAAGGACGCGCCCAGGCGAAACGGAGAAACAGATTGCAGCCAACATGGTAGCCTGGTTCAGCCAACGGATCACCGTCGATAAACTATCAGAGCTTGCCAGGAGCTTCGACAGGGAGAAAATACGAGGCAAATGGGCATATCGGCCAAAAGCAAGCGCCACTACAATTCCAACTCATTCAAGTCGTAGCACAGCCACTACAACATTGTGTCGTCACAAGCTGATCTGGCTGCTGAATTTGATCGCGTGATACGCTATCGTTACAGCGCAGAGATCCCAGCTGCCACGGGATATCGGCCAGCGCGTATGCTCGAAATGATAGACAAATACGGTGGGCTGGACACAGTTCGCAGGCTGAAAATGCAGTACGAGGACTTCGCGTCAGAAGGTTACAAACGTCTTTGGGAATTCCGCCGCCTGGACTTGTCGTTTGAAGCGCTCATGCATGACCGGCGCTTTGTCTCACTCTTTACTGACGAAGAACGGGCATGGGCCTGCAAGCGACTGGCGGATTATCAATACACTCCACCAACAGGCTGTGCGTAACTTTTGACAGAACGCATGTTCTAGCATACAATAGGCTCTACCCCAATCATCCACAACCGACCCAGGAGGACACCATGCCAGGCGTTTCCAAGATCACCCCTTGTTTGTGGTTCAATCGCCAGGCCGAAGAGGCCGCTGAGTTCTACACGTCGATCTTCAAGAATTCACGCATCACCAACGTCAGCCGCTTCGGTGAAGCCGGCCAGGACATCCACGGCCAACCGGCCGGCAGCGTG
>JAYRNS010000422.1:0-2083 GCA_041912075.1 Anaerolineae bacterium | reverse complement strand
TCTGCGTCACCTGCAAGAGGAATACCCGGCGATCGGTGACGTGCGCGGCCTGGGTCTGATGGTCGCCAGCGAGTTTCGCACGCCGGACGGGCAGCCCGACAAAACCACCGCCAAGGCTGTGATCCACGCCTGTCTCGACCGCGGGCTGATCCTCATCGGCTGCGGACCCTGGGACAATACCGTGCGCTGGATTCCCCCCCTGGTGGTGACGGCCGGGCAGATCGATGAGGCCTTGCAGATCTTTGCCGAGGCGCTGCACGAGGTAACTCGATAGAACGTCCCCGGCACGACCCGACGACCTGTCATTTGCCGATACGCTGGCGGGTCGTGCCGGGGACGTCGGCGGGCGAACGTCCCCGGCACGGGCCCGACGACCTGTCGGTTACCAATGCACCTGCGGCCCGTGCCGGGGACGTAAGAAGGAGGTGCCACCGCCTGCCAGACTGAACACACACGGATACCCCACATTCGTTGCGATGCTTCCAACCCCACATTCGACCGGAGGAGAACACGATGAAACAGCGCACTATTTATGTCCTATTAGCCACCGTGTTGATCAGCAGCCTGCTGCTGGCCGCCTGTGCCAGCCAGCCCGCCAGCACGAGTCAAGCCCCCCAGACCCCCGCAGCCGGCGGTGCCATGCAGCAAGTCGGCCAGGGCGAAGGTCAGGTCGACATTATCGCCTGGGCCGGGTACATCGAACGCGGTGAGACCGACCCCAACTACGATTGGGTCACCCAATTCGAGAAAGATACCGGCTGCAAGGTCAACGTCAAGGTGGCCGCGACCTCGGACGAAATGGTCTCGCTGATGAACGAAGGCGGCTTCGACCTGGTCACGGCTTCCGGTGATGCCAGTCTGCGTCTGGTGGCCGGCGGCAAAGTCCAGCCGGTCAACACCGCTTTGATCCCCAGCTGGAACACGATCGACGAGCGGCTGCAAAACGCCCCGTGGCACACGGTCGATGGCAAACACTACGGTACCCCCTACCAGTGGGGCTCCAACGTGCTGATGTACAACACCGAGGCCTTTGGTGGCCAGACGCCTGACAGCTGGAACGTCGTCTTCGAGGAGATGACCCTGGCCGATGGCAAGTCGAACAAAGGTCGCGTCCAGGCCTTCGATGGCCCCATTTACATCGCCGATGCCGCGCTCTATCTCAAGAACCACAAGCCCGAGCTGGGTATCGAGGACCCCTACGCCCTCACGCGTGACCAGTTCAACGCGGCGCTCGATCTGCTGCGCCAGCAGCGCCAGCTCGTCGGCCGCTACTGGCACGACGCCTTCGTGCAGATCGACGACTTCAAGAACGAAGGGGTCGTGGCGTCGTCCTCCTGGCCCTTCCAGGTCAACCTGCTCAAATCTGAAAACCAGCCCATTGCCAGCGTAATCCCCAAAGAAGGCGCCACCGGTTGGGCCGACACGACCATGATGCACATCGACGCGGCGCACCCCAACTGCGCCTACAAGTGGATGGAGCACTCGCTCAACCCCAAGCTGCAGGGTGACCTGGCCGCCTGGTTTGGTTCCGTCCCGGTTGTGCCGGCTGCCTGCACCGGCAATGCCCTACTGGGTGACGAAGGCTGCGTCACCAACGGCGCCAACGACTTCGACAAGATCTACTTCTGGAAGACGCCGGTCGCCCAGTGCGGCGAAGGCAAGGAGTGCGTGCCCTACCACGAGTGGGTCACCAACTACATCGCCGTCATCGGCGGACGCTAAACACGCAGGCGGGGGGCGCAACACAACCGTGCAGCGCCCCCCAGTCCAACATCCAACTTCCAACTTCCAACTTCCAACATCCAACATCCAACTTCCATCCTCCAACTTCCATCCTCCAACCCAGGAGCACACCATGAACTACGACCTCTGGATCAACGGCGCCTGGACCACCACGAACGGTGGCAGCCGGATGGCGGTCGAAAACCCGGCCACGGGTGAGGTGATCGCCCACGTCGTCGATGCCAGCCGCGCCGATGTCGATGCGGCCGTGCAGGCCGCCAGGATCGCCTTCTACGATGGCCGCTGGTCACGGCGTACGCCCGCCGAACGCTCGCTCGTGCTGTTTCGCCTGGCCGACCTG
>JAYRNS010000421.1:0-2039 GCA_041912075.1 Anaerolineae bacterium | reverse complement strand
GTTCGACATCGTGAGCGTGTATGCGGCCATTGGTGTCATTGGTATCGTGTTTACGGCCGCCTACATTCTATGGAAAATCGTGCAGCACCTGTTTCTGGGCGAGTACGACGCACACAAGATCGACCACTGGACCGATCTCGACACAGGGGAAGACAAACACGACCCGGTTGACATGTCGCGGTTCGAGAAGGTGACGATGTGGCCGTTGGTGGCATTCATGATTCTGTTTGGTATTTTGCCCACGCCGCTGCTCAATTTCTTTAACCTGGCGTCGACCGAACTGCTCAAACGGCTGTAACCCGGAAGGGAGCATGATCCTGTGAATGTACTGCTGCTCCTGGCACCTGAACTCATACTCTTTACCTTCGGGCTGATCGTCTTTCTGCTCGATGTGGCGCGACGCGAGGAGGCATCACCGGCGCTGCTGCAGGGTCTGACCCTGGCCGGCCTGACGGCAGCGCTGGTCGCCTGTGTGCCGCTCCTGGGGCAAAACCAGGTTGTCCTGGACATGATGGTGGTCGACGGGTTGTCGGTTTTCTTCATGATGACCGTGCTCATCGCCATGATCCTGGTGGTGCTGTCGGCCGGCGATTACATCGCGTCACGCAGCCACAACCGGGGTGAGTTCTACGCTGCACTGCTGGCCGCGACGCTTGCCATGATGGTCGCGGTCAGTGCGAATAACCTGCTGCTCATCTATCTCGGCATGGAATTCCTGAGCATCACCTCGTATATCCTGGCCGGTTTCCTGCGGCACGACGTGCGTTCCAACGAAGCGGCCATCAAGTACTTCCTGTATGGCTCGGTGGCATCGGGTGTGATGCTCTACGGTTTTTCGCTGCTCTATGGGGCCACCGGCGGTATTTATCTGGCGGACCTGGCCAAAGTCTTCCAGCCCGGCAGCAACGTCAGTTTGGCCCTGGGTCTGCCGGCCCTTGTCCTCATCATCACCGGTTTTGGCTTCAAAGCCAGCCTGGTTCCGTTCCACCAGTGGGCACCCGACACCTACGACGGTGCGCCAACACCGATTTCCGCGTTTCTTTCGACTGCCTCCAAAGCAACCGGTTTTGCGTTGTTGATCCGCACGTTGGCTATTGGGTTCCCTGGTTTGCAGCCGCAGTGGGCGAACGGTCTGGCCGTCTTGGCGATGGTGACGATGACGATTGGTAACCTGGCCGCACTGCGTCAGACCAACGTCAAACGCCTGTTGGCCTATTCCAGTGTTGCCCAGGCCGGGTATATTCTGATTGGTCTGGCAACCGCAACCGCCGCGGGGAGCGCATTCACCGGTATCAATGCGGTACTGATCTACTTGTTTGCCTATATCTTCACCAACGTCGGCGCCTTCGTGACCGTGGCCGCCGTCGAACAGGCAACCGGCAGTATCGATCTGAAGGACTGGTCGGGTCTGGTGCGCCGCCAGCCCTTCCTGGCAACGGTGATGTTGATCTTTATGCTCTCGCTGGCGGGAATTCCACCGACCGCCGGCTTCATCGGCAAATTCTTCGTCTTTGGCTCGGCGATCCAGGTCGAACAATACCTGCTGGCCCTGGTAGCCCTGATCAACGCAGCCATTGCCGCGTTCTACTACTTGAACGTGGTTCGTTACATGTTCTTCGAGCCAGCCGGTGACCTGCCAGCGTTCAAGGTTGGTCGCGCCGTACAGATCGTTCTCGTTGCCGCCGTGGTGATGACCCTGCTGATCGGTCTTTACCCCGAGCCGTTTATCCGCTGGGCGACCGATGCCGCGGCTCCCATGCTGGCACTGCTTTAGTAACCTTCCAGCTGCTACCCCATGAAGCGGTGCAAGGCAAAATCACCACCCATCGGGTGACCACGGTTACCCGATGGGTGGTTTTTGTTTGTCGTTATCGCCCTGGTCTGGTAAAATCTGTGCGACGTTCCAGGGCGAACGGCAGTACAGTGTACGAGAGCCTCCGGGAGATTATGCGTCCAGACCTGGGCAAGTACCGTCTTGAAATCATCGTTGCCATTCTTGCGCTGTTCGGCGTGCTGCTGGTCATCGTTGGTGCCAGCCT